>PSRL01000189.1 GCA_003176035.1 Verrucomicrobiota bacterium | reverse complement strand
CTTGGGGAGAAAATCCACCGTGTATTCGCTGCCGCGATAGATCTCGGTATGGCCTTTCTGACGACCAAATCCCTTGACCTCAATGATCGTCATCCCTTCAATGCCGATTTCGGCGAGAGCCTCTTTTACGTCCTCCACTTTAAATGGTTTAATAATGGCCTCGATTTTCTTCATACTTCAAACGTCTTATTTCAATTTTGCATGAGATTTGCAAGAGGGAGATTTTCTCTTTTTTATAAATTGAGATTCCGTAAAAGAAATTTATTGGTCCGGCGGCTACCGGAGGGCTTCTACTCCTCTGGCAGCAGCTCGGGATTCCTAAAGCCACCTAATTGGGGGTCCACTTTGCTCAGTATTTTGTATTGAATCATTCTTGGACAAACCCCAAATTAGCGCGCTGCCTAGCAAAGGAGGGGGCGTAGCTCAACGGTCAGAGCAGGCGGCTCATAACTGCTTGGTTCCCGGTTCGAATCCGGGCGCCCCCACTCTTTGTTGCAGAGCCATAATACCCCTAGGCAATACCAAATTTATCGGATAAGGCAAAGGATGCATAAGTTGTAATAGGTTTATATAAACGCGATTAACTCAATATGAGTGTGCAATTCCTCGCTTCAGAAGATGCCCTTCGGTTCGCGAAAGATGGAACCGATGCCTACCGGATTTTCGTTGCGCCAGGAGCTTGGGGTGAACGTTGGGGGAGGGCCGCTCTAATTTCTTATCTCGGTGAAGCTGACCTCAACGTCGGGTTAGACCACCTGGATGCCTGGGCAAAAGCAAATTTGTGGCAGCCACAGCAGGTTTGGGGTCGGCAGCTTGTGAAACAACCAGCAAAAGCGCCTCACCTTCTTCGTGGCGCTGATTGGCCGCGAAGCCAAGTTATCCGGGAACATGGGCTGAAATATGAAATTGATTTCTCGGTCGGCTATTCCATTGGCTTTTTTTATGATCAGCGATCTAACCGCGAGTTTCTTATACGCTATCGTCCGAAAAAACTCCTGAATTGCTTTGCATATACATGCGCTTTTTCGGTTGCAGCTGCCTCAGGGGGGAGCCAAACGATGAATGTCGATTTATCCTCCAAAGCCTTAATGCGAGGGCGCGCGAACTTCCTTCTCAACAATATTGCGCTAGTCGGTCATCGATTCCTCGCAGACGATGTCTTTTCAGTTCTCAAGCGGCTGGCCCATCGAGGAGAAAAATACGATTGCATTATCCTTGACCCCCCCACATTTTCCCGCCGTGCAAAAAAAACTTTTCAAGTAAAGCGTGATTTTGCAGAGCTCCTCGAAAAAGCCCTCCTTTGCACGGCGCCAAAATCTCACATCCTGCTTTCCACCAACTGCTTGGATATTAATATTTCGGATTTAAAACTTATTGGATCTCGTATTGCGGCTGCCTATCAGATTTCCGCGAGCTTCCACTATCCGAAAATACCATGTGATATTTTAGGCGCCCACTCTCCCTCGACGTTATGGATGGAATTAGTATAATACTAGGCTCTAATGAGCAAACAGCTTCGGCCTTCTATTTCTCAAGTGAGTATTGACTCAAAGGGGGTTCTTAAACTCGAGGGTCGGCTAGATTTCGATGGGGTGTCCAATATTTGGTTGAAGGCAAATAACTTAGCTAAAAATTTTTATATCCCTACGATAGACGTACACGAGGTGGAGTACTGTGATAGCTCGGGGATAGCGCTCCTCATAAGCCTGCAAAAATACGCCGGAGAACGGGGTACGGAGCCAACAATCCAAGGCCTTTCTTCCCGATTTCAAGCACTCTTACCCACAACCCGCCCGCAAGAATCCGCCTCCCATCTTCCTCCCTCGTTTCCGGAATTTGTTGGTCTTAACACAGTTGAGGTTCTTAAAGATCTTTACGCACAAATTCGTTTTTGCGGTAAACTTTTTATTATATTGTCATCAGCGCTATTACATCCCTCGCGCATTCGTTGGGCCAGCTTCTGTAAGGTATTTGAATCTACTGGGATTCATGCATTACCTATCATCAGCTTAATCGGATTTCTTACGGGCTGTATCCTGGCTTTTCAGGCCCTCGGGCCGCTTCGGCAATTTGGGGTGGAGATCTTTGCGGTGAATCTGACAGCCCTGGCACTTTTTCGAGAATTAGGACCTATTATGACGGCTATCGTATTAGCCGGAAGATCGGGGTCTGCATTCGCAGCCGAAATTGGCACAATGAAGGTGAATCAAGAACTGGATGCTCTTGTCACCATGGGAATAACGCCGCTGCAATTTTTAGTCGTACCTCGCATTCTTGCCGCACTCATTGTAACGCCAATCCTTACTATTTACATGGATGCCATCGGCGTTGCGGGTGGTTTTTTAATCCTTATGGGCATGGGATTTCCCTTTTCAGCGTTATCAACCCAGTTGTTAGCAGCTGCAAGTATCACTGATATTCTTGGCGGTATCGTTAAGTCATTCTTTTTCGGATTCCTAGTATCCTCCATTGGCTGTCTACGAGGCCTCCAAACCAGCGGAGGTTCCACTGCTGTGGGCACTTCTACGACCCGGGCTGTTGTCAGTAGCGTTGTGTTGGTTGTTGTGGTCGACGCTATCTTTTCCGCTGTATTTTATACCCTGAAATTTTAGTGTCTGTCGTACGAAAAGCATGCTAAGCTATCCTAAATAGGTCTCATTATTAAAAATAATGTGCCATTTTATTGCGTGCAACATAAGACCCGGAATTATAAGTAATTTATGATAAACAAGTAAACTCTGCTACAGATCTGCTGTCGGAGCTGCGTCCCAAAACCTCGACCCTAGGGACCCTAGGAAAAGACCGGAGTTGCCAGAAAAATTGAAGCCAGATGAAGCACCACAATGGGGCAATACTGCCGAGGTAATACGTCCGATGATATTGACAAATTTGGGAACACGCTCGGCACCAAGAGGTCGGCAGCCTTTTGAGCGAGAGCTCTTTTGCCAGAGGATGGTGTCCCGCGGATGATCAGGTGTCAGCAGAGACACCAGACCACACCATCTTCGCTCCTGATCCTATGTCATAATTGCTTCTCGCGCCAGCCTTCCTAGGTTTTGAGAGAAGTGCTAGTGTCCTGAGTCAGGCAATTTTTATAAAATGATCGAAGGAGTAAAGCAGACGATGGCCAGGATTTGGCCAGCGGATTTTGCCCAGTTAAGGAGTTTAGGGGGCACCCCATACCCCCTTCAGTTTGCATATTCCTGATTCAGGACACTAGTAATATGACCAGCAACCGTCAGGCCCCTATTTTAAGCGTTAGCGATCTAAAAAGCGTCTATGGCGACCAACTCATTCTAAAGGATGTTTCTTTTGAAGTTGCGAGAGGCGAGATTGTGGTGATCTTGGGAAAGTCCGGGTGCGGAAAGAGTACTCTACTGCGTCACCTCATAGGCCTGGATGAACCAGCTGAGGGGAAAATTTTGATTGATGGAAAAAACATGATGTATGCTACCGAGTCCGAACGGGCCGCACTACTGCGTCGCATAGGCGTAATGTACCAAGGCAGCGCACTTTTCGGTTCAATGAACCTTGTGGAGAATATCCTTCTGCCCATTGAAGAACTTACCCATTTGCCTGAGGAGGCGCGGCACATACTTGCCTGGCTCAAACTGACTGCGGTGGATCTCGAACAATATGCTCACCATTTACCATCCGAAATTAGCGGTGGCATGCAAAAAAGAGCAGCCCTGGCACGAGCTATGGCTTTGGATCCCATCATTTTATTTCTCGATGAGCCTTCTGCTGGCCTTGATCCCGTAACTTCAGCCGACTTAGATCGATTAATCTTACGACTCAACCGGAGTCTGGGTATCACTTTCGTAGTCGTAACGCATGAAATGTCAAGTGTTTATACCATAGCCAATCGAGCGATTATGTTGGACCCATTGGAAAAAAGTATCATTGCCCAGGGCACGCCTGCCGATCTGAGAGATTCTTCGCCCGACCCGCGGGTTCGAAGATTCTTCACGAGAAATCCAAAAAATGGAAAATAAAATCAGACCCTCCTTCTATTTTCGCGTCGGCTTATTTGTCTTAGGAGCAGCAGCCCTTTTAATAACAGCTTTAATTGCCTTAGGCGCGAGCCATTTCTTTCGGCCCAAACTTCTTTTTGAAACCTATATCGCCAGTTCCGTGCAGGGTATCGACATTGGGAGTCCCGTAAAATTTCGCGGACTCACTATTGGGAAAGTTTCCAATCTCGAATTTACATTTAACATTTACCCGCAACAAGAAAGGGAAAATGCGTATAACTATGTCCGGGTGGTTATGGAAATTGATCGGCCGGTTTTTCCTGGAATGTTACATAGTAATATGACTGCGTTCCTCAGCAAGACCATTAAACGCGGTTTGCGAATTCGGATTGAGCCACTTGGGGTTACCGGAGCCAGCTACCTCAATTTTGATTATGTGAATCCGGATCGTTATCCGGTTCCAGCTATTAGTTGGACGCCGAAATACACTTATATACCTAGTGCGCCGGGAGAAGTGACCGGTCTGCTGGACTCCGTAAACAAAATTATGCGAGATTTGGAGACTACTAACCTTGGCAACATGGCTCAGAATCTTGCCCTTCTATTTAACAATGTGAATCATGCGATCGATCAATTGCGGATTCAGCAGTTGAGGGATGATATTGACGCTTTGATTGTTCAATTAGAGCGAACCACACGAGAAAGTCGAGTGCATCAGCTTTCATCCAGGGCGGCCGAGTTCCTGGATCAATCCTGTTCCTTAGTGCAAAATCTGGATAGAACAAATCAGGCTATACAAAAGACCTTAAGCTACTTGAACCCTATTGCCGGAGAATCCAGGGATACGGTTAGGAATTTGCGAATTGCATCAGAAAATCTCCGACAGACTTCGGAAGATATAAAAACAAGGCCCTCACTTATCCTTTATGGTAAGCCTCCATCTCAAAAGAAGCGGTAGCCGGAAAAATACTCCAACCGAATGAATTTCTTCCGCCCGGAAATTTGCTCTGAAAAAAGATTTTTACTGTGCGTGGATTTCCCAAAGAAGCTCACAGAGTTGACAAATTTGTGATTCCGGTGACCTCCAAAAAAAGATCGCATCTCAATATTCTAAGGGCCGCTGGAATGCCTGAGGAAGACATTTTGATGATTGAAGAAGTGGAATTCCCCCAAAAAAGTAGACAGCTAGAGAGCAGAAAATTGGGATTAATTTAGAAGGAAAATAG
>PSRL01000161.1 GCA_003176035.1 Verrucomicrobiota bacterium | reverse complement strand
CCCGGCGGGGAGTACTGTGGAGGCAAACATCCAGCGCCACCCGGTTGTGATATTCCAGGTTTCATCGCTGGCACGTTGAATCTGTAGGTTAATAAAAAACACGAGACAGATTGCCACGACGATAGCCAGTTGGTAGCAGCTCACGAGCTTGCCCCGGGCATGTGCCGGTGCAATTTCCGCAATATAGAGGGGAGAGAGCATCGAGGCCGCACCAATAGCGATTCCTCCGAGAAAACGTGCCGCAGTAAAGAAGGTGATGGAACGGGCGGTGGCTGCCAAAATGGCTGCACCAATAAAAAGAATCGCGCAGCCAATGAGAGCCCATTTCCGGCCGTAACGATCTCCAAGAAAACCTGCCATACCGGAACCAAACATTCCGCCGACCACAACGCTGGAGACTGCCCAACCGGTGAGTTTTGGGTCCAGTTGAAAATGAGCTTTCAGATACCCGATGGTTCCGGAGACTATCGCCATGTCATAGCCATAGAGAAATCCTCCCAAGGAAGCCGCAAACGTAAACAACACAATGGATTTTTTCATGAGGATTTCACCGCTAAAGTGGAATTGAAGTGTGTTCCTTCACTTTGCTGCGAAGTCGAAAAAAACAGAGGATGCCGCTCAAGGCGGTGCCTAAAAATAAACCCACCCAAACGCCGGGAGCCTCAAATTTTGCTACTAATCCGAGTATAAATCCGCAGACGATTCCAAAACCAAGATAAGCAAAAATGTTTGTCAGCGCCGGAAAGCGGACGTCTGAAAAGCCTCTTAACCCGCATTGGGTAAGGATATAAAGGGCATCCATAATTTGTAGAATTCCCACAATGATTAAGAGCTGGCTGGCGATTTGATGTACCGCTGCTGAATCCACAAACCATTTTGGAATTTGGTGAGAAAAAAGAATGATGAGGGCTCCTATGAAACCCATCAAGGCGCACATGACGAGAAGTGTGCCGTAGATGGTGCCCGGCAGACGCTGTCTATGGCCTCCTCCTAGCAAGTTGCCCATTCGAATGGCCAGGGCCGTCCCCACTCCTAGTGGGATCATGAATGTGGTTCCGGCAAGAGTGATGGCAATTTGATGGGCTGCCAGCGGGACCGCCCCTAACCAGCCTATCATAATGGCTCCGAAATTGAATGCGATGCTTTCGCTGAGCATTTGTGAGGTGATGGGGAGACCAAGATGCATCAAATCACGAATCGATTCCCAGCGACAATTTTGTAAATGAAATAGAAGGTCACGTAGGTACGAGGTGCATACAAATATTAAAATCATGAAAATAGCACCCGCTATCCTCGCGATCAAAGTGGCAACGCCAGCGCCAGTAACGCCCAGTCGCGGAAAACCCCAATTTCCAAAAATTAAGAGCCAGTTCAATAAGATGTTTATGGCTATACAGCCGATGAGTATCCAAAATCCGCTCCACGGCCTTCCTAATGCGTCTAAAAATGTCTTGAGACTGAGCCAAAGAAAACCAGGGGCCAAGGACAAGACAATGGAAGTGTAAAAACCTATGGCGGCCTTTACGACTTCGGGATCTTGGCCAAAAAAAGGCAAAACCTTAACGGAGGCCAACCCCATTGCCGTAGTAAACAGACTCACTGAAAGGGAAACAATCAGGGAGGCGGCAAGCCAGCCCCTCAAAGCTGGGATATCTCGCGCCGCATGGGCTCGTGCGACTCGCACAGAAACCGCCAAAACGAAGCCGGACCCCAGAAAGTAAAAAAACAGCCAGACACTCAGCGAAAAAGCAACCGCTGCCAAGGGAAGGACCCCTAAGCGCCCCACCATCAGTGCATCGATCCAGCCCATGAGCATTCCGCTTAAATTCCCCGCGGCGATGGGCAGAGCCAATGTCAGTGTCGGCTTTACTTCCCGCAAATCAAACGATAACCACGCCATATAAAGCCTCTCGAGTGAGGAGTTGCTAAAAAAAGCACCCTGTGATGACAGGGTGCTTTTTGGGGCACTGGTGCAATTTGAATCGCAAATTCAAATTTTTCCGAGCATTTTGTGTAAAGCTGAGGTTCCCGTCTCAAGGGCTTCACCCAGCGAACTATAAGCGTTCTCTATGAGAGCATGGGCCTTTTTTCTCGCGGCGTGTTGAACAAGAAAACTTTGCGAAGCTCCGGAAATGACTCCCTTCCGAAGAAGTTTTGCGGCTTGGTCAATCAGTTTCAGAGCGTTGGCCGCAAGTTTGTCTGTCGGAGCGGAAGAACGCCGAATGCCTAAGGTACCCTTTCGAGTTTTACTTTTTCCGGAGGAAGGGGTAGCGCGTTTTTTTACGGTTCCGGTGCGCTTTTTTGTTTTGGATGAACTTCCGTAGCGAGCTGATTTTCCGGAGGAGAGAATCTTAGGCATGATGCAACTTCTTTTCAGCCACTATTGTGGAATTCATCGAATTTACAAGATATTCAATTAGAATAGCTCAGTTTTTGAAGGATTTGCTAAAGAATTTTGCTTAGGCGGGCGCCCTCAGCGATCTCTTTGCAAAACGAGGCGGCAAAAAATTTCTGTGAGGAGATAAAGGACAAAGAGAATGGCTGTGATCCAAAAACTCGGAGGCCAGTTCGTCAAACAGGCCAACAGAATCCCACACCAAATCGAGGATAGAGCGATGCCGATGCCGGATAACTGCGCTGTCCAAAATCCGCGAAAGAGTCGCGTGGCGATACCCGCGGGGCCCAGCATCAATGCAAAGACCAGCAAAATGCCGACGACCTGACTGGCTAGGGTGACGGACACGCCAAGGAGAATCATGAAGGCTGTGGACAACTGTGGGAGAGAGATGCCGCGGGCTTCGGCAAGGTCGGGCTGGAGGGTGGCAAAGAGCAGCTTTCCGGAATAGAGAGCTAAGGTGCAGAGGCTCACTATGGTCAGGACAATGATCTGGAAAATTTGGGACCAAGAGATGCTAAAAATATTTCCGAAAAGAATAGCCGATGCTTGTCCGGCAAAGCCTTTATAAAGGGCTAGAAACAGTGTTCCGATTCCGAGACAGAGGGAGAGCACCATACCGATGGCCATATCGCTCCGTTGAATTCGACTGCCTGAAAGCCCCATGCCTGCGCCAGCCAAAATCGAAATGATGAGCATTCCGTTGAGCGGACTGATGCCAAAGAGTGCGGCGCCTGTAGCGCCAGTAAATCCGATATGTGCTAGCGCATGCGCCGCAAAGCTCACGTTTCGAACGACGACAAAATAGCCAACGGCGGCTCCTAAGATGCCAGCTAAGGAACCGGCAAGGAGGGCATTGCGTACAAAATCGTAGGATATGTACTCTATTAACGTGTTAAGCATGGCGAGCGGTTTCTGTGACGTTGCCTTCCGCCGCGACGATAAAAATTCTTCCCTCTGCCCGGATGACATGGATTTCCGCTCGATAGAGCTCGCTCAAAGCTTGGCTGGTCAAGATTCTTTTAACAGAACCGATTGCTGCATTTCCTCCGGCCATGTAAAGGATGCGGTCCATAATTCCCAGGAGAGGGTTAATATCGTGTGCGATAAATAAAATGGTAGCGCCCGTGGAAGTTTGGATCTTTTTGATGCATTGGATCAGGCGCATTTGATTTCCCGGATCGAGGCTTGCAAGCGGCTCATCCAGAATTAAAAGTCGAGGTTTTCCTACGAGTGCCTGAGCAAGAGCAACATGATGTTTCTGTCCTCCGGAGAGAACCGAAAAGGGGCGATGGGCATACTCCATTGCGCCAGCTAGTTTTAAAACTTCAAGAATTTCTTTTTTTAACGTTATCCCCTGCCAAGGCAATCCCCAGCGGTTTCCATGGGCGACTGCGGCCACCATCGAAAATGCGCTTAAGGCGGTGTTTTCCAAATTAGTCCTAAACTGAGGCATGTAACCAATCAGATGGTTATTTCGGCCCGGGGAACTTCCAAACACCGAGATTTTTCCGGAAGCCACTGGCAACAAGCCTAGTATGGATTTTGCTAAAGTTGACTTGCCAGCGCCGTTTGGCCCGAAGACTCCAATGAATTCTCCCTGCTGAATTTCTGCGGAAAGCTGGGAGAAGATTTGGGCGCCCCCTAAGCGAATCTCCACCTGCTCTAGGAATATGCAATTGGTCACTTGGGGTGACGCGACGTTTCTCTGTGCGCTCCTCCACTTATCCGTTGATGATCAAGTATTGCTGATTTGATATTAAGCGCATTTTCCACTTCCGACAATTCGGAAAGCATCCAGCCGACATAGTTTTTGGCATTAAGGGGTTGCGTTTCCGTGATGCCGACAATAGGAATGTGGCACTTCATTGCGAGGGCTTGCATTCGTTCAGTGGAAGGGCTGGTCACTTGGCTGTTGTAAAAAAGTATTTTTGCTGTTTTGCCGGTGAGACTTTTTTCGAAATCTGCGGTTTGTTTGAAATTAGGGTCCGTGTCGTTTAACATTGCAAATTGATAGTCAGAATTGAGCATCACAAAACCCAGAGCGGAGGCCATATACCCAAACAGGGGTTCAGTTGCGGTGACTTTGAGTCCGGAGGTTCTCTTTTTGAGGGCCGCAATTTTTTCATAGAGGGGTTGCATGGATTTATGAAAGAGGACTCCTGCCTGGGGTCGACCTAAAATTTCAGCGATTTTGGTTCCCAAGGCGGCAATCGCATTGGGATCGTACCAAATATGAGGGTTCGCGCCGCTTTTTGCGTCAATGAGGTCCGCAACGCGTATGACAATGCGATGGGGCTTCCTCGTCACTTTGAGGAGTCTTTCCATCCAATCGTCGTAGCCGAGGCCATTGAAAATAAGTATGTCCGCATTGCTGACTAATTTTGCAGTAGCCGCATCGGGTTGGAATTCATGGGGGTCCTGATGAGGATTCATCAGAATAGTCGCGACTTTTACGGAAGTGCCGCCGATTTGCTCAGCTACGGTCCCATAAAAATTTTCGGCGGCAACTATATTGATGGGAGCGCTGAGGGCAACCTCACCGACCGCTAGCAGAAGAAAATAGAGCAATAGGTGTTTCATCAAGTAGCAAGAAGTTCTCAGAGGGGTTTACCGGTGTCAAACCAACGGTCAGCTATAAATTACCCATCAGGATAGTGAGACTCTCTGCCTGGGGGTCTGAAGCCCCTGGGTGAAAACAACGGGTTGGTTTGTGCTCGCATTTAAGCCCAAAACCTATTAACAACAGTACCAGCGGTTGGTTCTATTGGTAGAGCCTTTAATGAGCCTCATGGATGCCTTAATTCACATTCTGCGAAACGATGCCACGATGCCCCATACTGAGATTGCGCGGCTACTGGATCTATCTTTGGAACAGGTGGAAGGCCGTATCGCTGAACTGGAAAAACAGGGCGTCATCCTGGGTTATCAGGCGATTGTGAACCGGGAGAAATGCAATCATGGGGCAGTCGCCGCCATGATTGAGGTGAAATTGACTCCGGAACGGGAAGGGGGATTTGACCGAATTGCCCAAAGGATAGCCCGTTTTGAAGAAGTTCAAAGCTGCTATTTAATGAGTGGCAGTCAGGACCTTCTCATCGTAGTCGAAGCCCCTAACATTCGCCATGTGGCATCATTTGTTGCCGAAAAGCTGAGCACCATCGAAGCCGTCCAGTCCACTGTAACGAACTTTAAATTAAAAACATACAAAGAAAACGGAACGTTTTATCAGATGGATGCGACTCCGGAGAGGTTGACTGTCGCCCCATGAGCATCCCGATTTCCGAGGTGGTGAGCCGAATTCCTCGTTCTGGCATTCGGGATTTTTTTGAAATCGTGCAATCCATGGAAGATGTGATTTCCTTGGGAATTGGGGAACCTGATTTTGCGACCCCGTGGAATATTCGGGAGGCAGCCATCCACAGTTTGGAGCGAGGGCGGACTGGTTATACCTCCAATCTGGGGCTGCCTAGGTTTCGTCGGGCGATTTCGACCTATATTAAAGGACACCTTGGAGTGTCCTATGAACCGCTTGGCGAAATTTTGGTTTCAGTTGGCGTTTCGGAAGCGCTGGATGTTGCTTTACGCGCATTATTAAACCCGGGAGACGAAGTGCTTTACCATGAGCCCTGCTATGTTTCCTATTCTCCCTCCATCCTATTAGCGGGCGGAAGAGGGCGTGCAATCCCCACTAAGTGGGAAGAGAATTTTATTCTTAAGGCATCGGATGTGGAAAAAGCGATCGGACCTCGTACCCGAGTATTGATGCTCAATTTTCCGACGAATCCAAGTGGTGCCACGATACCTCCTGAAGAGTTGGAACGGATCGCTGCGATTTGTGTGAAGTATCATCTGGTCGTACTGACTGATGAAATTTACAGTGAATTAACTTATGATGGGGCATCGCATCACACCATCGCTGCCCAACCGGGCATGAAAGAGCGAACCATCTTATTGCACGGGCTATCCAAGGCATTTGCAATGACCGGGTGGCGCATTGGTTTTGCGTGCGGTCCAACCGAAATCATCGAAGCCATGATGAAAATTCATCAATATGCCATCCTCTGCGCACCGACTATGGGACAAGAGGCGGGAATCGAGGCTTTGGAACGCGGCGAACCGGCTGTCGCCGCAATGAGACGGGAATATGAAATGCGTCGTAATGTTATTGTACGCTCATTGAACGACATGGGGTTGGAATGTGTTAAGCCGCGCGGAGCTTTTTATGTTTTCCCAAAAGTCAGCGGAACCGGTTTGAGCGGACGTGATTTTTCCATGCGGCTTCTGCAAGAGCACAAAGTCGCCGTGGTGCCCGGTGATGCTTTCGGTTCCAACTGCGGTGACCACGTGCGTTGCAGTTATGCTACCAGTCTGGATCAAATCAAGGTGGCGATGACGCGCATGGCTGAATTTGTGGACTCTCTCAGAGGCTGACGCCTGTCGGATAAATTCTCTGGGAGCTTGTAGAAGCTATCCTAAAACCTAGGAAGGCCGGAGTGTCATGGCGGATGTGTTAAGAACACAAAAGTGAGGGTGCTAATACTCCCAAGCGAAGGGCTTTGCGAAATAATTGAAATATTAGCGGAATCAATCTGTCTAAATTTTAAGACAGCCTCTTAGATCAAAAATTGGGAAAATAATTAAATATTTCGTTTTCCAATTTGCATAAGTCCATTTCTGAGCGATAGTTCCACATTCGTTCTGATCGCGCCATTTTTTCTAAAAATTTATAATTTTTCTTATGAGCCAGGTTTCTAACTTCAGTAATAACGCCCTTTTAAATGCCAATGTTTCCCCACAAATTGCAAAATAAAGGGAGGATGAATTATCAGAGGAGAACTATCAGGCAGCAAACCATTCTCTGGAATCTGATTCGAGAAAAGGAACAGGAAAAGATAAAAAAGATTCCCTCATACGCCAGAGAGTAAACAGATCAGCAGAAGAAGATTCTTCAACGCATCGGC
>PSRL01000178.1 GCA_003176035.1 Verrucomicrobiota bacterium | reverse complement strand
CCTGCGCTACTCGACCAACTGAGCAACATAGGCGCCGGATGCTTTTCAACCCTTTTTCAGGGGGTACTAATTACAGAAATGACCTGCGGGAACGACCATAGGTGGTCTGCCGCGGGTCAATCTGAAAAAAGCCAGCGAAGGTAAATGCCATCTTTAAAATGATCGCGTCCAAGTTTTTTCCTTTTGAAAGGGGCAAGAGATTTCCAAATTAGAAATTATAAGTCAACCCTACGACGGCAGCATTGGAATAAATCAGACCGCCACCAAATTGAGGAATATAATAAGCAAAGGCTCCGATGCGAGAGCCAATTTGCGCGGCAATCCCAGCTACTCCAATAGCGTTGTTGCGAGCACCATCGACGGTATCTAAGTAAAATGGCACCCCAGCTCCCCTACCAAAAGCTCCATAGACGCTCTTTCCATAGTTTAGAAATTCATGTTGCCATGCCAATCCTATCGTCGGCAGAATTCGATAATTCGGTGCTATTTCCCAAAGATAAGAAATATTTCCTCCCAAGGTATATACCAACGAATTGTAATTTTGAGAGTTCAATCTTGTGTTTAAGCCATTGGCTCCGGATTCTGTGGCAGAGGAAATGCCTAAGTAGGTATATTGGGTGGAATTATTAATTCCGAAGATCCAGTTATTCCACCGATACTCATATCCACCTCCTAATAGTGTGTCTAATTCCCCAAGAAAGGGGTGGCTTCGAGCCACACGATGCATGCCCAAGAAGTCAATGGAACGGTTCAGATTCAGAAAATGGGCTCCTCCTCCCACAATGGCATTGAGATAGAAGCCTTCCCAGTGTGCTGTTCCATAGAGTCCCCACTTTACACCATTGCTTTGCAACCAGGAGTTATTGTGAGGACGATGGGAGCCGTAATCATACCGTTGCTTTTGCCGATAGGTCCACATTCCTTGATAGCCGGAGTAAAGGCCGACATTTAAATATTCATTAAGCCTGCAATCGGCTCCTGCGCTAAAATAGCCGGTTGCCGCATTAATTCTTGGCAAATCTCCGATATTTCGCATCGTCGAAAAGACTCCGGATGCCGATGCAAAAATATCCCAGCGCAATGGCGTCTCGGGGCAAGCCATTATTTGTTTGCAATATTTCGCCTCTCGTTGGGTGCGCTGTTGAGCCATGGGATCCTCAGGAAGCCCTTGAAGCGTCACCAAATTTACGCCTGATCGAATTGCTGCTAAGCGTGTTACAAGCTCATTGTACTGTGTGTTAGTCACATTAAAAAAGAGGTCCTTTAGATTTACATTGAAGATCGGAAAGAGCTGGATGAAATCCTCCTCTTCCACTTCAAAGAAGGCGAAGAAAAATCCAAAAACGGTTGCCAGATTACCGCCAGCCAAAGTATCACCGGCTAGAAGATCTTCCACAAGCGCCTCTAAGGAAAATGTTATCCCGAGTTCGGTCCGAGTCGGGTTAAAAACAAGCTCGAAATTTAAACCGGGGGGGGCGTCAATATTACTAAAATCTCCAGTGATTCCATTGGAAGTGGTTAAGATGGGAACTGTTCTCCCATCAAAACTCGCTACATTAAATTCAGGCAGGAGTTGCAGCTGCAATGTTCCATCCAAACTGGCGGTGCCTCCGCCGATACCAGGTGCACTTTCTACGGCAAGGAGGCTGGCTGTGCCATTTCCAAGCTGTATCAGTAAAGTTCCTGCAGGAGTTTGAGTATAGCTCCCTAAGAGCGTCAAAGTCCCGATACTTGCTCCAGGGATTACCAAGCCGGAATTGGTGACATTGCCTCCAAGCGATCCTATGCCTTGAAGAGTTCCGTTCGGATTTATGACAACGCTCAAAGCTGAAAATGAAAACGGAGCATTTACGATAAGGCTTGCGATGCTACTGCCAGCGGAATTACCGATGTTGGCGACATTGCCCGCAAAAAGTCCTCCGCTGCTGATTAAAACAGATCCTGTACTTCCGGCTTCCGCGCCAATAGTGAGACTATTGCTAATATTCCAGGTACCGCCAGCTACGGTAACCGCTCCTATACCGGAGTTTCCTATAATGGCATCTTTACTCCCCATGGATCCGCCTTGAAGGTTTAGAGACGCCGCGCCAGATGCTGCATTGCCAAGGATCACTGTCGAACTCGTCAACCATGTACCACTAGTCATAGCGACCGCAGCGGTTCCACTTGCACCCATAGTTACCGCAGCGCTAAATACAAATCCTCCATTGATGGCCAAAGAGCTATTGCTCCCCAGACTATTGCCGACACTCAGGACATTGCTGGTGGTGAGGTCTCCATTAACGGTCAATGCACCCGATGTGCCCACGGTATCACCGAGCAAGAGCTGCTGAACCTGCGCAGAATTGCCAGAGCCCAGCAGTGCGGAATTGGGAGTTATGGTGTTAATAGTGGCGGTACCAGTGCTTGTGGGGACACCATTGGTCCAATTTCCCGCGGTGCTCCAGTCGCTATTGATTGCACCTGTCCAATTGGTAATCTGAGCGTTTGTATAATGAAAAGTAATTGTGAGGGCTAGGAGGAGCGCGAAGCTGAGTGGCCTCACGGCGGCGCGGGGGGAGAGAGGAGGCATGACTGATATAATATCTTTATGCCCAGTGTATTATGTATTTTTTGTTTGCGTCAATAGAAACGTTACCTGAGGTCGCGGAATGTAAAACTGTCTACAAGTCGTTTCACTAATTGGGCATTCCATAAGCAGGGCAACGCTGCTATTAATATTCGACGGACTTCCGCACGAGAGATTTTAATGATTCCAGACTCCGATCGAATTAATTCGAGGGTCCGCACGCCAATTAAAGCCGGAAGCACTGTTGCATATCGCAGGAGGGGAGGTCTGAGCGCGGCAGCATAATCTGCTCCGGCTCTCATAGCCTGGAGAGCTTTGACACAGGATTCCGGCACACTCTCTTGAGAGAGATAGATTCGCCCGCGGGATGCATCTTCTTGCCGATCTCGGAGAATGTTGATGAGTTGGAGCCCCTTTCCGTAATCAATACCGAGCTCTTCCATTCGTCGGATGGGAAGGGATGCAAACCTGGGAATCCTTTTCCAACAAACCTGAGTCCAAAACTTGCCCACGCACCCTGCCACCAAGAAAGTGTAGCGATCCAGTTGTTCGCGGCTTAATGGAAGTGCAAATGAATGTGTCAGGTCGAAAATTTGACCTTCAAGAATTAGGCTCCAAACCTGTCGAATTTCGATTCCATCAGGATGTATTTTAAGCTGTTTTAACAAATCCGGCAATTGCTCCAACAACCGCTGTTCCGCCGGACTTGTCCGCAATTGATGCTTGTCTAGCGATATAACAATATTTTCTGCTCCCTGGGCTAGACTGCGAAGCGTCTGAAGCACCTGTAAGCGAGTAGCTATCGCCTGCGCGGAATTGTCGGCTATGGTATCTGAAGCGCGTGCTAAAAGATAAGCCAGTGTGACGGTCGATTGGATGGCACGAGGAAGGAGTCGTAAAGTAAGGTAGAAAGAGCGTGAGACACCCTTTACTAATGACCAATCAATGTCTTGCCGTGTTATCAGATCAACCATTTTTTGTCTGTCTAACGGTCAGATTTTATTTCCTCACCAGGTCACTTCAAAACTCAGAAATTTCTTGACCGTGTGATCAGCTTGCCATTGCCTGGCTTCACAATTTCTGACAACTCCGGTCTAATATCGCGCCGATACTATGATTCAAGACGAGCTATTTGAAAACTCCTTTGAGGATAATGTTTTTTTCATCCGCTTGCCCGATGCCCATTTGGGAAGCTACTTGTACGTAGCTCGCGAGTTCGGCACATTTGGGAAGGCGATTAGAAACACGAAACTCATCGATCATCCGAATGGCGGTTGCGTCGATAGCAACAGGATCGCGGCTGAGAAATAAATTATTTTTAATTGCGGTATAGCCGGGATTTGGAAACGGGCCGCCGGCAAATTGAAGCACCAAAGCATCCAGGATGGTCAGCAGAACCTTGGGGCGGATGGCTTCATCCGCGTAGATTTCAGCAATGTAAGAAGCACCTGATTCTTTGGTAAAGCGTCTCCAATTGTCGATGTTTTGTAGAGTCATGTTGACTAATGCCCCTTGGATGCCAGTCAAATAACTGTCTAACAGGGAAGGGACATTAATGACTTTATCCACTTCACGGGTGAGAATTTTTGTATAGAAACTCTCGCTACTGAGCTGCTCGCCTCCAGCCAGAAGATCGACTAAGCGGCTGCCTGGCCGTTTCCCAAAACGACTGTCTCCCCAAACCAATCTGCCAACGACTGGCGAAGAAACCATGGTTTGCATGTCATAGCCGTCCGCAGAGTCAATCCATTGAAGGACGTAATAAGGGCTTTTCGTAGAATAGCCGGCTGCAATCAAGTCCTCCAAATTGCGATCCCAAACCAGAATATGATTTCTGGGCACCCCGGCGGCGATCAGCCCCCGTGCAATTGCTTCCACTACAGCCGGATGGGTGCCACTAATCGCACCTCCGGAAGCGGAAACTTTGATCCCTATTCGATCCGAAGGTTTCACGAGAGAGCCCCAGGCTTCTGCAATTGAAGACCGGCCTGTCATCGCCAGAAGAAGGCGATCCACCATGGATTGCACGATCTGGGGACGCACCCCTTGAATGGGGTCCATTGCCTCCGACTCGCCTGTGTAATAGACAGTTGCTGGTGGCGGAGCTATTGTTGGACTTGCAAAAAGCAGAGGGGCATACAAAAAGAGCATTAGGATCAAAATCAAGCCCTTGCTTAAGGCTCTTAGGTGTAAGTTTCTGAGAAATAACCGACCCATTATCACTCCGACTTGATGATAAGCCAAAGCGAGCTAAAGTGAAGCTTCTGTGAACCTTTACGTCCACATTCCTTTTTGTCCTAAAATTTGTCCCTACTGTAGTTTTTATAAGGAGGCCAGCGATCGAAATAAGACACAGGCATTTTTAGATGCTGTTTTAAAAGAGGCGGCACTCATCCCTTTTCAGCCTCAAACGGTGTTTTTCGGCGGAGGCACTCCTACGGCACTTTCCTCCAAACAGCTGGAGTATCTCATTTGTGGGCTCCAAGCCCGCCTGGATTTCAGCCAGGTTAGGGAATGGACCGTTGAAATGAACCCTGCGACAGTCTCTTTGGAAAAGGCCCGGCTACTCCTCGGGCTTGGGGTCACTCGCATCAGTATGGGAATTCAATCCTGGGATGTGGAGCTCCTGCAAACGTTAGGCCGAGTTCACACTGCGGTTCAAGCCGAACATTCTTATGACATCCTCCGCGAAGCGGGATTTTCTAACATTAATCTCGATTTGATGTTTGGAATTCCAGGGCAAACCATCCGGCAGTGGGAAGACTCGCTCAGAAAAACCATCGCACTTCATCCGGAACATGTCTCGGCGTATTGTCTGACTTATGAAGAGGACACCGAATATTTCCTTCGGCTCGGAAAGGGAATTTATCGACAAGACCCGGAAAATGAAATCGCTCTCTTTGAGATTACAATGACTTTGCTTGAGAAAGGCGGCTATCAGCAATACGAAATCTCGAACTACGCCCGACCCGGCAAAGAATGTCGACACAATCTCGCCTATTGGAATGGGGCCGATTATATTGGATTGGGTCCAAGTGCATTTTCCACCATGGGCCCCTCTCGCTGGAGTAACTTTGCAAGCACCAGCCAATATATTCAACAAATTTCCGAAGGCAAAGACGCAGCTTCCTTTCGAGAAATTCTCTCTCCCGAAATCCGACAATCGGAGCGCATTGCTTTCGGTCTTCGAACACACCGAGGAGTCCCATCCGCCTGGATCAGCCGCCATCAAAAAAAGGTCGATGAATTTTTAAAGCTGGGGCTGCTGGAAATGGAAGAGCAAACGGTGCGCCTGAGCCGGCCCGGCCGCCTCTTAGCGGACTCGGTTGCAGCGGAACTTTTGTAAAAGAAATTGTGCCCCCATTGTTCCCCGCATTCAAACGAATATGGGCCGAGATAAAACGGGACTTAAACCATATTTATGCAGTAGCTCCGCAAATAAGGAAATTGCCTGTTTTTCCGCCTCCTTCAGGTCATAGCGAATGTAGCCCCCTAAATAAATTTTCGCAAAGTCCGGTCGATGATACGTAGCTGTTAATTTGTCGAGGTTAGCAATTCCTTTTTGTTTCACCGCTCGCAAAAATTTGGCAATTTGCAAAGCCATTTTTCCATTCAATCCCCAAGCAGCATAAACAAAAGGCAGCCCTGTGTAGGTTGTCCATGCCTGTCCAAGATCAAGAAATCGCCAGCCTTCGGCATGTAAAATCCTAAATTCAATCGCTGCGTCTCCAATCAGGATTCTGGCGTCTCCCTCTCCGGGAAGTTGAGTGGAGAATTCCGGTATCCAGTCGAGGAATTCGGCGCACAGGCAACGGAACAGCGCATTAGAAGTACGCGATGCGGGGTCCAAATGCACTCGCGGAATCTCGCGTAAGGGCTCACGATGAGCCAAGAAAACGCTGAAAACCTCTCCCTGGGAGCTGATGCATATCCCTTCCGCTATCTGAGGCGCAGCCTGCTGCAGCAATTGATAAATAGGAACAAGCGCCGCGTCCAAAGCTCCCGCTTCGTAAGCTAATGCCAATTCGGAGGGCACCGCCGAGCGTATTTCTCCCGGAATAAAGGATACCAGGGGCCATGCATTCAAATAAGGCACCGTACCGATACGGGCTCCTTCGGGCAAATTCAAAGCGTTTTCCATTTTGACAACTCAAACAAACGCTGGCTCAACTGCTGATTCCCTGGTTGGCATCAGGCGCCGGTAGAGGCTGTCACGTTGTGCTGGGATGCGCCCCGCTTCACGGATTGCACTTTCCAATGCCCTTGCACTTTGCCGTTGGGGAGTCACTGCTCCGGCAATGTGAAAAATTTTTTCTTCAATAATTGTGCCATGCAAATCATCTACCCCGTAGCTAAGCGAAATCTGCGCTAACGGAAGCCCTAAGCTAATCCAATAGGCAGTGATATGATCAAAATTGTCCAAGTAAATTCGTGCTACCGCGAGGTTCCTTAGTTCTTCAATTGCCGAGGCCGGGCGGATGTGCGCCAAAGCGGTTGTTTCAGGAACAAAGGCGAAGGGAATAAATCCGGTGAATCCACCGGTTTCGTCCTGCAGTTCGCGAAGTTTTTGCAGATGTTCGACTCGCTGGGCGTGGGTCTCCACATGTCCATAGAGCATAGTGCTGGTGCTCCGCCCCCCCATCTGATGCCAAGTCCTATGAACTTCCAGCCATTCCTCTGCGTCTTCTTTTCCGCGACAGATTTGATCGCGGACTTCCGCATCAAAAATTTCAGCTCCTCCCCCAGTGATGGAACCCAGTCCATGTTCACGCAAAAGTTCTAATGTGTCTCGAATAGGAAGGCGAAATACCCGCTCCGCAAGATGGCGAATTTCAATTGCTGTAAATGCCTTGATATGCAATGTAGCACTCGTAGCTCGCAGACTGGAAAGCAATTCCAGATACCAATCGCCTTTAAGCGTCGGATGCAACCCCCCCACCATGTGCACCTCTGTGATGCCATGAGGCAAGGCCTCACGCACGGTTTGAACAATTTCCGGAATGCTCAATTCGAAGGCGTGGGCATCACGTTTTCTGGCACCAAATGCGCAAAATTGACAGGACAGAATGCAAAGGTTGGAATAGTTAATGTAGCGGTTGTTGATGTAGGTGGCAAAATTGCCGTTCTTCCGTTCCCGCAAAATATTGGCAATACTCCCCAGTCCGTTTAAATCCCAACTCCGGTACAAAACCAAGGCCTCTTCGTTGGAAATGCGGACCCCATCTTCCACTTTCTCAAAAATGGAGCGGAGTTCAGGTGATATGGCGGACGAGCTCATGCAAATTGGGATTATAGCGAAAGCCCTATAAAATGATAGCAACTTTGTGGGTCTTTTTCCCTCGGCCATTGTTGCACAACCAAGTCCATATCATGGAGATGACCTTGCTTTTCCGCCGCGCCCAAAGAAAAAATACCATCCTAGGCCGGCAGTTGCTTCGGGACGGATGCATCGAAGTCGGATACTGCCCCAGGCCCAATGAGGTGGATTTTCGGGTGATTGCGCCATCGATCGTTTTGGTTGAAGTGACGCCGCAAGTGTACGCACCTCTGGGTGAGAACACTGCTTCAAGCAGAGGCGAAACTCTGGAACAAGTGGTTGTCGGAGTGCTCCGTAAGAGCAAAGAACCCCCCGCTGTCGCTGCATCCTGCACCGGCAGATAATAACCTCCGGCGAGCTTATTAAGAGTATAGCGTAGCGCACAGAATTTCAGGCAAAAAGTCAAGGCTAATTATCACCCATTGATCCATTGGATGACAGCGTAAGAACTGCCACAGTTCATTCAGTCAGTTATACCTAAATACTCATTAAATAATTTTTTGTCAGAATGCACCGAATGAATTATTTCTTCGCAGGTATGTTTCCAAAAGTTAAAAATAAATTGTATAGCCTGCTCCATAATAAAAAACCGGTTACTCCTTCTCCTCGAAATGGAGCCACCCCATTGACTTCCGGCTCGTACGCTTGCACATGTTCGCCACCGCCACGCACCTCCCCATCTCTACAGATAAGACGTCATATCGAATTACCAGCAATCGAACAAAAAAAAATTTCAGCTAAACGAGGAGCAATGTCCGGCCCTATTGTTGATAGATTTTCAGACGAACTCTGTTGTTTGTATACGAAGACTTCCATGTATAGCCATGAAATCCTACTTCTTATAGATAAATATATAACTTCCGGAGCAGTTCATATTAATGCCAAACTAACAGGAGACATTAATATATTATATTTTATAATAGGAAGCGGCCATCCTGATGTTACCCGTTATCTAATTGAATTAGGTGT
>PSRL01000138.1 GCA_003176035.1 Verrucomicrobiota bacterium | reverse complement strand
CCTGCGCTACTCGACCAACTGAGCAACATAGGCGCCGGATGCTTTTCAACCCTTTTTCAGGGGGTACTATTTAACGAAGTAGTGCTAGTTGCTACATGCTCTAGAGATGTATCATTTGGCCGGGCTCCGAAATCACGATCCTCGTATGGGGAAGTGCGGTGGAAAGATTGTTTTTAAACCATTCCAAGGCTGGGGGATCACCATGTATCAGAAGTATGGTTTTCGGTTGTACCCGCAAGGCGTAAGTCAGAAGCGATTCTCGAGAGGCATGTGCACTGAAGTTAAATTCTTGCCGTTGGCATCTCATTTTTAATGGTGGAAGCTTCGGATCGAGGATAATTTCATGACCTAATTCGGCTCTTCGAATTTTTCCAGCTGGAGATTGCGGGTCAGCATAGCCAATAAAAAAGAGGCTTTGGTGCGTTGTTTCTAAGATCCGGCGCGCAAAAACATTAGAAAGTGTATTTTCCGACATCATACCACTGGATAGCGCAAAAATGCAGCGTTTTTGTGGTTGCAGAGCGCCGATTTCCATTCCTCCGATTACGTGAGGCGACAGTTCCCGAAGAAGCTGTAGTTCGGGCAATTTTCTCCGTGTTGCCGAAGCTAGAGAATCATATAGGGTAGTGATCTTGTAGCTGAGTCCTCCAATATAAATGGGAACCGGTGGCAAGAGGCCTTGACGACGCATTTTCCAAAGCATGGCCAATAATTCCTGTGTTTTGCCGAGGGCAAAAACGGGGATTGTGACTGCGCCGCCCCGATCGAAGGCATCTCGGATAGACTTTGCTAAACGTAGCTCTTCCGCCTCGCGTGTGAAGCCCTCAGCGGTGGCGGAGTCGCCCCGCGTGGCCTCCATCACCAGAATATCGATTCCCTCGGTTGGGAATTGGGCTCCTTGGAGAATGGATTGCGCGTCAAAATTTACATCTCCGGTATAGAATAAGGAGCGTCCTTCACTTTCAATGAGGACCCCCATTGACCCTAGAATGTGTCCGGCGTCAAAAAACTTTATGCGAAGATCGGCTATTTCATTGCCTGAGGGATCGTTGGGAAAAAATGCGTAGCTTTCGTTGCGCAGTTCCCAGGCCTCGGAACAGAATTCCACTCCTCGGTGGGTAAACAGAGGATATTCAAGTATATCTGCATCTTCCCTTTGGCGCAGCATAACGTTGACAGAATTGTGAAGCATAATTTCGGCCACTGCTGCCGTGGCAGGTGTCATGTAAACGCGAGTGTTGCGATGAGATCGGGTCAGATAGGGAAGCGATCCTATATGGTCCTGATGAGCATGGGTAATGACTATGGCATCCAGGGTGTTGTTATTTAGGAAGGAAAAATTAGGGAGAGCTGCCAGACCTCCTGTCTTGGGGTGCAAACCCGCATCCAGAAGGATATTTCGTCCAGCCGTCTTGAGGAGGTATGAATTGGCTCCGATTTCCAATTGACGGGTGAGGTTGATGAACTGCATCGGAAAACCTTATCTGTGAGGTCTGGGAGCGAGAACGCAAATTTTTGTAAATCGTGTCGGGAAGAGAAGCACTTTTGCACTACAGAACAGTTTTTGGAAATGACTCAGCGTGTAGCGGCGGGTGAGAGTTTTAAAGCCGTCCTTCTCCATCGCGGTAAGAAGGGTTTCGTACATCGACCGCATAATTTCGGCCGGAAGGAGATTCATGTAATCTTTTGAGGGAAGGGCGGCTCTCGCTTCGGAAAAAAAGCTTCGAGCGCGCTGCGCTTCGAAGCGCATGAGCTTAGTAAAACCGGGTTCTGCTTTCCGCTGGAGTAAAGCATTGCGCGTAACTCCGAATCGAGCAAGATCTTCTTCAGGAAGATAAATTCTACCGAGGTGAGCATCTTCTCCGACGTCCCTTAAAATGTTGGTCAATTGCAATGCGATACCGAGAATTTCAGCGTAGGCATGACTTTGGGGGGCTTTGCATTCAAAAATGCGAATGCTAATTAACCCGACGGCACTGGCCACCCGCCAGCAGTATTCACGGAGTTCAGTAAAAGTCTGGTAACGGATGGTGCTAAGATCCGAAGCCACGCCGCGAATGATCTCGAGAAAAAGTTCCGGGTCCAATGCTCTTCGCTGAATGAGCTCGGCGAGATCTGACGGCAGCAGTGAATAGTTACGCGTAGCGAAAGCAGTGGCCCAGTTTTCCAGAAAGTCAGATTTTTCTTGCCTTGAGATGTCAGGGGCGTCCGCTATGTCATCGACTAAGCGACAAAATCTATAAAAAGTACGAATATCGGCTCGCTTTTGACCGCCTAACAGAAAAAAAGCGAAGGCAAGATTCGAGGATTTTTCAGGAGAAGGCGGTCGAATGGGAATGGTCACGCAGCAGTAGATTACTTTTGCTATAAGACACCATTTTCCCTAGGAGGTAGGCAAGATCAGTTACCTCAAGCATTACGTTTTGCATGCCTTTGCGCCAGAGCAGAGCCCGCTGATGAGGAAGGCTTGCCAACGTGAGCCAAACCGCCTCAAATCTCAGTGTCTTAAAAAGGGGATTTCGCTTTGCCTTTGGACCAGTGACGGTAGAGACAGACCCAAGAAGCCAGTAGCCAGCCTCCTAATAGGCCGCGCAATGCGGCTTCAATTAGCTCTGCCGAAATGCCGGTAATTGTATAGATACCAAAACTCCGTTGGATGGCGTACAGTAGGATCTTTAACTCCCAAAACAGGAGAATGCCGACAACTGTAAATAAAAGAATATCTCGGAAATGGGTTCGTAAAAAATGAAAATGATCCGCTATTGCCTGATGCAAGGACTCATTGTGTAACGTCAATGTGATTTGGACGGAGCTCATGAACAAAGTAAAAATCGTAAATATGGGAATCACCACGGACTGCACCAGATTGTTTAGCGTGATGTAGCTTCGTGTGTTAAGGAAGAAAAACGAGCCGGCTAAGACCAGGAATCCCGGCAATGAGATCAGAGCAATCCATTTCAAAACATAGCCAAGCCTCCGCAAGCTAAAATGAAGAAGATGGCCTCGTTCAAAACTTAAACCTCTTATCCAGGCAAAAGCCATCAGCACCAGATAAACCTGTAAAAATGTGGCAAGCAAATATTCAAAAAGAAATGCTAAAACCCCCACAGCGTTGCCAGTTCGGAAAACGTCCCAGCCGCTGAACTTCTCAACCAGAGGATAGAGAGCCAGAAAGAAGACTGGTTTTATCAAAGCGGCAAAAGCGGTGAGTGCTGTTGCCCAAGCAATCAAATATCCGAGACGGGGGAAGCGATGAAAAACCGCCCGTTGAAACTCGACTCGAATTCCACTGAAATTGATCAGGTAAGCCAGGCCTATCAGAGCTGATAAGGGAAACGTCACGATCAGGTAATTATATACTCCCGACATGTTTTCGGCAGCTGGCCAAAACGTCTCTGTAATTGCCTTGCCGATCCAAGGTGCGTTGGGGTCAGGATCTCGCCATGGATTGAAATGAATCCCCATCCGTTTGGGCACAACGCTATAGGCAAGGATATTGAAAACAGCGTAGCCGAGGGTGAATAGAATGGGAATGCGCCAGAGGTCTGGATATTTTTTAAGGCACCGCCAGCCATATCGTAAACTCTCTCTCACAGAGAAATTACAGGCAAGAACACCTGCAAGTACTATCAACGGAGCAAGGCAGATTAGAGGGGAAATAAATGGGAGGAACATCATTCTTTATATTTTGGTTTTCCATTCAGGAACTCAAATCACCATTTATCCACGGTTCTTGTCTTATTGGTGGTAATAACTTGCAATCCGAGTATCCTTTTTGACGATCGTACCTGAAACTGTCCTAAATGCCAATATGAAGTCCTTAGCGATTGTAGGCCGCCCAAACGTGGGAAAATCGGCCTTGTTTAACCGCCTTGCGGGCAAAAAAATTTCCATTGTTCATGATCAGCCCGGCATTACCCGTGATCGCCTAACCGCCATTTGCCGTCTAGGCGAAATACCTTTTGAAATAGTGGACACCGGCGGCATTGGGACCGAACCTGATCCGGATTTTGCCGCTGCAACTAAAGATGCCGCAGAAATTGCCATTGCCAGTGCCGATGCTATTCTTTTTACCGTCGATGGTCAGTCAGGATTGACTCCATTGGATAAGGAACTTGCGGTTCGCTTAAGGACAACCAGGCGCCCAGTTGTTGTGATAGTTAATAAAATTGATACCGAAAAGCACGAAAACATCCTGGCAGACTTTGCGGAGCTTGGTTTTGAATTTTGCATAGGGGTGAGTGCAGCCCATGGTCGGAATATCAGAGAGCTCCTCACGGTCATTGAGAATTTGTTCAGTGGCACGGAGCTTGAAAACAAAGATCCTTGGGATCTTGCTCCTCGCATTGCAATTATTGGCAGACCCAACGCAGGCAAATCTTCTCTCATCAATACAATTCTTCAGACTCAACGCACTATTGTCAGTGAACTTCCTGGAACGACTCGCGATACCGTAGATATTGCTTATTTCCACCGAGACAAACCCTATGTTTTGTGTGATACCGCGGGCATTCGGCACCGGTCGAAACACAAAACCTCCGTGGAAGTCTTTAGCGTGATGCGTTCCGAGAAGACGATTGAAAGAGCGGATCTCTGTCTGTTAGTGCTAGATGCCCAATCCGGCGTCACGAGCCAAGATAAGAAAATAGCGGGCCTCATTCAGAAATCGCGCAAAGCCTGTGTCATTATTTTAAATAAATGGGATTTGGTGAAGCCGAAGGAAGACCAGCGCAAATTTCTGAAAGAAATGACGCAGGAAATCAGGCGCGAGCTATTTTTTGCGCATTTTGCGCCTCTCATCGCATTGTCCGCAAAGACTCACGAGCATGTGCAGCGAGTCTTTCCCATGATCGAAAAGATTGGCCAACATGCGGCCCGGCGGGTTGGAACCGGAGAGCTTAATCGCTTGATCCAGGAAGCAATGCAGCGGCAGCCACCTCCCCTCCGAGCAAATAAACGTCTCAAAATCTACTACTCCACTCAAATCATCCCTGATAACGTAAGGCCCTTTCAGACTCCGCATTTTTTACTGTTTGTAAATGAACCCAAGCTATTGGTTGACCATTACCGCTCCTATTTAGCGGCCCGCATCCGCGAACATTGGGAATTTCCCGGCTTGCCAATCATATTTCGTTTGCGGGGCAAAAAATTTGACAACTGCTAGGGCATTTTTTAACCGACTAGCCTAG
>PSRL01000072.1 GCA_003176035.1 Verrucomicrobiota bacterium | reverse complement strand
ATTCATTTGTAGCGCAAAAACACCTTATTTCCCAGCTCTCGGCTTCTAAAAGGACCGGACGAAGTCCGCGCAAGGCCCGCAGTGATTTTACATTCATTTGTAGCGCAAAAACACCTTATTTTCCCAGCTCTCGGCTTCTAAGAGAACCGGACGCAGTCCGCGCATGATGAAAGAGATATTGTTGCACATAACCGGCATAAGGACCAAATCGACGTTGCGAATACTTTTGAAGTTGTGCTGGCTTCCCGCGACGCCCACGCCGCATTTGGAGAAGGACTCTGCCTATCCAAACGTCCACCGGCACCACCTCTAGCCTTTCATAGGCAAAGAGCAAAACACAATGGGCCACCTTTTCTCCCACACCAGGCGCTTGCATCAGTGCCTCGAAGGCTCGAGGCGTCTCCATGTCCTTTAATGCCTCCAGATCCAATTTTCCTGTGGCAACTGCCCGTGCCGTCCCAAGAAGCCCGCGGGCTCTAAAGCCGAGACCACAGGCGCGCAAATCTTCTTCTTTCAGAGAGGCAATGACTTCCGCAGGAGGATACGCCCACCCCCCTCGAACTGGAGTACCATATTTTTTCCGAAGTGAAAGGGACATTTGACTAATGTGGGCCACTTGTTTGAGGGGTGAAGTAATAAAGGTCGCGAGGCACTCCCATTGAGGTTGACGGATGAGCCGGAGCCCTCGGCAGCTCTCTAAAGCAGCCTGTGAAAACGCATCATCAGGAAATGTGGACCAAATATTTTCTAAGGGATGGTCAAGTGAGAAGTATCGAATGGCCAATTCCAGGGATCGCTTCGTCGGCACCTGCCAGCCTTCTTGCCCTCGTCGCAGCGTCAAAACCTCCTCTCCCACGAGCCCTCGACAGAGACCCATTTCCAGTTTCCAATGAAATACCTGTCCACTTTGCAACGTTTTTTCCAGATCAAACGGTACAGCTGGCAGGTCGATCCACCTCTTATTCGTTTGATCCGATTCCATATAATATTGAGAGGGTCCATTTTGACATAGCTTCCCAGAATCTGTCCAAAAATAATCTGATGGTGACGTCCGCAGACATTTTCCCAGAGCGGTTTTTAATTAAATAATTGTATGTTGTTGTCCATCTATCGATTGCCACACCGTCGGGCCAAAAGTGCGAGTCATCTCAGAACACGGTCCATGGGCAATTTCTTGCAGCATGTAACTATTTAGTTAATAAATGCTCTGGAGCTGAAATCAAAAAAGCGCTTAATTTCTCATGCCGTTGCCGTTTACTTTATGCTAAGCGTCAAGAAAGGCAGTCATGCGTATTTCCCTCTTTATTCCCTGCTTTGTGGATCAATTTTATCCGCAAGTCGGCTTAGGGATGATAAAAATTTTTGAACGTCTGGGACATACAGTGGAATACCCGGAAGACCAAACTTGTTGCGGTCAGCCGGCGTTTAATTCGGGGTATTGGGCCGAAGCAGGGGCCTTAACCAAACGGATGTTCGACATTTTTCGAAATGCCGATGCGATTGTGAGCGCATCAGGGTCCTGTGGTGCTATGCTGAAAATTTTTTCGCCTGAGCTTTTCCACGGCACGGTCTGCGAAGAGGAGGCACGGCATTTCGCCTCGAAGGTTTATGAATTTTCCTCCTTCCTGGTCAATGTGTTAGGGGTTACAGACGTTGGGGCAACTTTTCGCGGGAAGGTCACCTTTCACGATGGCTGTCACGGCCTTCGTGAATTGGGCATCAAACAAGAGCCACGGAAGTTATTAAAGAATGTCCGGGGGCTGGAGCTGGTCGAAATGCAGGAGGCCGAGACTTGTTGCGGTTTTGGAGGGACTTTCGCAGTCAAATTTCCGGAAATTTCCACCGCTATGGCAGAAGTAAAATGCGCTTCGATCAGTGAAACTCAGGCCGACTATCTCGTTTCTAACGATTCGAGTTGTCTGATGCAGATACAAGGGCTTCTGAGCCGTCAGCAGGGCCCTCTACGGGCGGTGCGGGCCCTTCATCTGGCTGAGGTTTTAGCTTCCGGCGAAGCATAACAATATTTATTCACTGCAATGGGTTTCTCATTCTCGCGACGTTTCCATCAAAGTGCTCGCGCGCTGGCGCGCAATTTGGAGCACCGATATCGCATTCAAACAGCAATGTCCCGCTATTACGCCCAACGGGACGAGATGCGCTCGCGTTTTAGGGACTGGCAATCCGCTCGTACCGCCGCTGGTGGAATTAAGTACGAGGCGATCAACCGGATGGACAAATATCTTGTGGAATTTGCAGATCGCATTTCCGCGCGTGGAGCAAAGGTTTTTTGGGCTTCCACGGGACTTGATGCGTGTCGCTATATCGCTGCCGTTGCGAAGGCGGGAAAGGTCCGATGCATCGTGAAATCCAAGACGATGACAGGCGAAGAGATCCACCTGGGCCAAGCCTTGGAAAAAGAAGGCTATCAGGTTGTGGAAAGCGATTTGGGCGAATTCATTGTTCAACTTCGCCAAGAGGCTCCTTATCACATTGTTTTTCCGGCAATGCACCTGAGTCGAAATGAGGTCAGCGCTATTTTTCAGGAAAAACTCGGCTCTCATCCGACTGACAATCCCGAAGAATTGACTTTGATCGCGCGGCAAGCGTTACGAGAACTATATTGCACGGCCGAAATGGGCATTAGCGGAGCCAATTTTGCGGTGGCCGAAACTGGCATGATTTCCATCACGGAGAATGAGGGAAACGCCCGATTGAGTACAAGCCTCCCTCGAATCCATGTTGCGATAGTGGGAATCGAAAAAATTATTCCAAAGGTCGCTGATCTTGCATTGTTGCTTCCCATGCTAGCCACAGCCGGCGCCGGACAGCCACTCACTTGCTATAATACCCTGATTGGTGGCCCGCGTCAGCCTGGAGAAACCGACGGTCCTGAAGAAATGCATGTTGTTTTTCTGGACAACGGTCGCACCACTTTGTTGGCGGATTCGGAACAGCGGGATGCGCTTCATTGTATTCGATGTGGCGCCTGTTTAAACGTCTGTCCCATTTATAAAAATATTGGAGGCCACAGCTACGGCACCACCTACCAGGGCCCAATCGGATCGGTGATCACGCCACATCTGCGTGGCTTGCAATCCTGGAAACACCTTTCTTCCGCATCCTCGCTTTGCGGTGCCTGCACGGAAACATGCCCGGTCCGCATTGATCTCCATCATCATCTTCTTCAAAACCGAAGAAATGCGGTCCGCCAAAAGCCGACTTTCACCGAACAATGCATGTACCGCATTTTCGGTTTTGTGATGAAACGTCCACAGCTTTACCGTTGGGCTTCCCCACTAATCCGCATCGCCCTACCTTTGCATCGAAAAATTCAAAATAGTTTTTTAGACCCCGTTCGAGCCTGGACCCAATCTCGCGATTTACCCCCTGCTCCAGCTCAATCTTTTAAAGAAATTTGGAGGAATCGAAATGCCCCCTGAGGATAGCCGCTCTCGAATCCTTGCCCGTATTCGAGAGGCCTTACGCAAAGCGGCTCCACCGAGACATCTCAATCAACATGGTGGGCATCCGGTAGCTGCTTCGCCCTTGCGGGCAGAGAACAGTCAGTGGCTCCCTCCCGTGCCGGACGATTGGGAAGGCCAAGTCGAGCTGTTCGCAAAGAATGCGATTGCACTGAAAGCTGAGTGGATGCCTTGTCATTCCCCCAAAGAGCTGACCGAGAATTTACAACAGCTTGCCATTTCCTCAAGATGGCTGCAAATTGGCACACACTCTCTTCCTTTTGGTCAGGAAGCGGTCGATTTTTTGTCTTTGCCGCAATTACGGACGGATTTGCCTTTTGCTACTCAGGAATTGGAACGATGTGATGTAGGAATCACCAGCTGCGAGTGCCTGATCTCCCAAACGGGAAGCGCGCTCATTTCTTCAACGAACTCGGGTGGCCGCGCTCTCTCGGTACTTCCTCCTCATCATGTAGTGATTGCCCACAAAAGTCAGCTAGTTCCTGATCTCAATGAGGCATTTCGCTCTCTCCGGGTCCGCTATGGCGACAATCTCCCCCCTTATCTCTCCTTTATTACAGGCCCAAGTAGAACCGGCGACATCGAACGCATCCTCGTCCTCGGCGCCCATGGCCCAAAAAGACTCAGCATCCTTTTTGCCAGTTATAGCGAAACCTCTATAAAATGAGAGCAACTTTGTGGATCTTTTTCCCTCAGCCATTGTTGTAAAACCAAGTCCATATCATGGATATAGCCCAGGGCTTTCTGGCGACAAGATCTTCCGCAAAGGTCATAAATCGTTGCGCGATCGATGGACGAGAACTGCTGCAAAAAGCCTTTAAAAAAAAACTTTAGTGCTCATGGGCGAAATGGAAATTGACACGCTAAAAAAGCCCACATCTATTCTAGAGAGCTATTCGCATGATTGTTCTGGCTCACCGACTGGGAAAAAAGGGGTCCGCCCATTTATCGATTTCGTTAGGCCATCGGGTTTGCTCCTCATCCGCAAGTCGTTCTGTGGTGACTATGCTCCTGCTTTTGGGGGTCATTCTATTTTCGAATTCCGTTGTAGCGCAAGTGCTAGCGCCCACCCCACCTCCTCAATCGGGCCCCACTCCCCCTCAGGTGTCTGTTCCCCCCGTTATCCCAGCTCCAAAAGTTTATCCGGCAGCCAGTGTGCCCTCAGTCCCTTCTCCGACTGGGCCGGGGGCTCCGACCCCCTATCGCACTCCGATTCAACCGGCTGTTCCTTCGTCAAGGCCTCTTCCTTCGCTGCCTGAACCTCAGGTTCCTCCAACTTCGTCGCTCCCTTCGCCACGTCCATCCTCCCCCGGATATCAAAGTAATGAGTCACCTCCCTCCGCTACCCTGGTGCCTTCAGACACTCCTGCTCCGCTCTCGCCTGCTCCAACTCCCGGTATTTCACCGCTGAGGCCTGCCATGGATCCTCCTCCCGCCTACCGCATTTCCGGAACAACCCTGCCCGCCAATCCGGCTCCCAGTATCCCCTTACAAACTCCCTCTGCCCGTCCATCCATACCCGCAAGTGCGCCGCTTCCCTCCTATTTAAATCCGACGCCGCTACCAAACGCCCCTTTAAGCACCTCTCCGG
>PSRL01000175.1 GCA_003176035.1 Verrucomicrobiota bacterium | reverse complement strand
CGACATATTCATTCCCACAAGCCAGTCTCCACGGGAACGAGCCAGAGCGGCATCGTAAAGAGGACGAGTTTCCTGGTCGGTTTTGAGTTTTTTAAGCGCTGTGCGAATGCTCTCCGGATCAAGTGCTGAAAGCTACAGGCGAGAAATTTTCCCTTTGTAATTGAAATACTCCAGGATTTCCCGAGCAATCATTTCTCCTTCACGATCGGCATCGGTGGCAATTATAAGTTCCGTGCATCGTTTTAAAAGTTCCCCAATGGCCTTCAATTGGTCGATACCGCTTTCCTTCGGGCGAAGCTGAAATTTTTGCGGAATGATGGGCAGGGTTTCACGAGACCACTTTTTAAAAGATTCATCGTAAATTTCGGGAGGAACTAATTCCAGGAGATGCCCGAATGCCCAGGTCACCAGACCTTGGTTGGTTTTGATGTGAGTTTTCTGATGAACGGGATTTCCAAGAACAGCAGCAATGTCCTTAGCTTGGGACGGTTTTTCACACAGGTAGAGTTTCATAAAGGTTTACGATTTAGTGAATTGTTTGAGGATGCATCGGAAGCCGTTGTAGCTTTCGAAGTTTGGGTAGATTCGAGCGATTCTTTGCTCTGAAAAAATTTGCCGATCCATCTGCCAAGATGTTGCATCCCTCCGATGATCCAGTAATGAGGATGGCTGTTGAGAAACCACGTTGGATACGATCCATCAGGATTAATAGGAGCAATGAAGCACTTTCGATGTCCCTTTTCACAATGACGGACAATGGCTGTAAATTTTGGTAATTTGCGAAGTTGCCACCTCTGGTAAAACGCTTCGACAGCGTCTGAGTAATTAAATGATCGGCTTTGTCCCCAACTCCAGCTGCGCTTAACAATCTTATGCTCACCAATATTGTGCTCAGCAATTTCAGCGGACTGGTAATCAGCGACGGTCAAAATAATTTCGTTACTCATATTGAGCATGAATACTTTGGCATATCGCTCATCGAGTGCCGCCAAAATGGAAGAATACGCCTGAGTGGCTAGGACTATTGTACATTTGGCCTCGCGAATGATTCCGGCAGCTCGATGGTCTGCAAACGCAGACTCAGCTCCCGTCAGAATTTCCTGACCCTCATCGGCAAATAAAATGAGAAGATTATCATCCTTCCGATTTTTTTCCGGCTTATCGAAACGAGAGAATGCATGAAAATAGTAAGAGAGCTTCAGGATGGTATTAATATAAAGCCGTTCTGTTTGATATTTTTGGGCGAGCGCAATGCAAACAATCTTCCCTTTGTCCATTTCTCCGATGGAAAATGTGGGCTTATCAGCGCAGAAAACGTCAGCGACCTCAGGATCAAGAAAGAAACCTAAAAATGTGTCTATGGTACCATCGACGCCGCCCCGCTGATCCGCAGGCTGATTGAAATGAGATTCAAAAGCTTCCAGAATTGCCCGAGCCTTCTTTTGGAAATCTGAAGCTTCTTCTTCCTCCTCAGGTTTTCTGCCCGAAAACACCAAGTTAAACTCATCACGAACCTTATCAGTTTGTGTGGGAGTTCTCAGAATTCCATAGACATTGGGAATTGTGGCCGGATAGCCGAGAAATCGCAGGACATCGAATGCAGCTTGGATAGCTAGTTGTGCACGAGCAGGAAAGAATGGGCTTTGAGATTTTCCTGTGAGCGATTGAGCCGTATCGCAAATTACTTTCGCATAAGTGGAAGAAGGAACATTGGGATCTCCGGTAATATTAATGGAACAAGAAGGCTTCCAATCCGCTGGAGCATTCAGAGGCCGAGTCTGGAGAAGAACCAAATCATTTCTCCTTCCAAAATGTTCTGACATTTTAACCAGGATTTCCCAATAAAGACCTTTTTGGTCCAAGCAAATGCCACCCCAATTTTTAACGTTTTTAAAAACCTGATAAGTAATTCGATTGATAGCGGCTTGGGTTTTTCCACAACCCGTTCTTCCGGTAATGAGCCAACCGCGAACAAAATCTTCATGCTTCCAGGAAATTCCAGCGATCCGAACAATAATTTTAGACCGCCGATCCAGCAAAAAAATTATAATTGCAAATGCCAAACAGACACTTGCCCCAATCCAATTTTCCGGAGGGAAGAGGAAATAGAAAGAGCTAATGCCAGCTATTCCCAATAGAATGTATTGTAAAAAGTTATTCATTGGAAACGGGTTTGGGTTTTAGTTTGGAACAAAGGAACGAGAATAATTTTTTCTCCGAATCAGCAATGTGAGGAGCGTAGCCTTTTAAATAAACGGCGGTGATATCGGGACCTTCCGACTGTTCCGCATGGAAAAAGCAGTCCACGTCCCTGACGCGGAAGACAAAATTTTCACAGCGAACAAATTCGCTAAATAGTGAGTGAGTTGCTGTTGGAGTTTCTGTATCCGTGGATTCTGTTTTTTTCTGTTTGGTGAGCGCCATAGTCGTATGGATAGGTTTTTTTATATTCGTTATGGAGACGGCGATATTTGCGTTTGAGTTCGAAAAGTTGCTGCCGCTGTTTGCTAATGGACAGGTTAGGATTAACGCGAGGAATCAGAATAGGAGGCGATCGTGGCCGTTTCACAAATCCGCCGAAGAATCGGAATACCGCGGCACTTGCTTTCCTCGCATCTCTCTCCTGAAGCAGTTTTTGGAAATTAAGCTCCATCGCATTAATGTGCGTGTACATCTGCTGAAGCTGCTGGACTTTCCCGTTGTGATCGGCAACGAGTTGGCTTCTCCGAATTGCAGTGAGTCGTGGATTAAAAACGATTTTGTGACAATCGCGCCTCTCCGCCAAAATCTCATCGAGCTTCTGTGGCTGGCTGAGATCTTTTTCCCAGCGCTTGTTTTCGAGTTCAAAACACTCGCGGAGATAATCCATTTGGCGTTTATGTTTGGATGTTTTCGAGCGACTTGTGCTGCACCCAACATATTTTCCCAATTTGGTTCTCGGACAGAGAGCCACATGAACGTGAAGATTATCCGTGTCGTGATGAAATCCGTAGGCGTAACCGATGGAATCTCCATTGTGAAATCGTTCACCAAACTTTTTCATGATCTTCTTCATGGTAATATGAAGAACTTGATCAGGGTTAATTCCTACAGCTACGAAAGCATCGTGCTGTTCGGTGGACATGGAGAGAACTAGTCGATGCTGGATGACAGGGTTTTTGGAAGACGAAGGAAATTGATCCAAATGTTTTAGCCAGCTCTCAACAATTCGCGTTTTTCGTTCCTCATTTGAGAGCCATATGGGTGAAGTGCTCGTGCCATCCGAATTGATACGGACCAGATTGTGAAGAAAGCCTCCGGCGTGGACTTGTCCGACCGTCTCTTTCGAGGCGTAGTCAGCAAATGCTTTAAGTTTCTTTCCAACTTCGCTTTTGTTCAAAGCCCGCTCGCGTAACCATTCTTTTTTCTGAGAAGTCTCATCGAGGTACTCGATGTCGAGAGCGCCACGATTTGTAGACTTGTAAGCAAATATCTGTCCGTTTTTCATAAACCAACCTCGATAAGTTCTGTGAGATGATCGATTTTAGTTTCGATTCGAAGAAGAGCATCTGGACCTGAAATTTCTTCAAAAGCTGCTTGCAAAATAATTGCTTCGAGTGTTTGCGATTTTGTTTTTGATTTTAGCGCGCGATGAATTTTTTCAAAACGCGCTTTGGATTCAGCCGAGATGTCGAACGAAAATGAAACATGGTTCGGATTTTTTCTGGATTTCATTTTGATTTGCTAAAATTTTGCGAACGAAAGTGAGTCAAACTCGGAGACCGCCTGACGGTCGGAGAGGTTTTTGAAGCGAAGCAAAAAAACAGGCGCACTTTTCCCCCTGGAAAAGTGCTATCCGGCCATGACTTTCTCCTAGGAAAGGCATGGTTCTTGGAGGCTGCCCAGTGGCATTTCCTCTCGCCCGAATGGGTATGGCGATGGCTCTGGAGGGCTCTCCGAGCCGGAGCTGGGAGAGGTGGAGTACTGTCACCACGACCCTGTTTCATAGGCATCAGGGAGGGCAGTTCGTGATGATGCAACCAGTGTCGCAAACCTCTCAAACGGCCCGTGGATCTTAAATTTTGGCGCTGTGGGGTGGGGAAAATTTCCAAATAAAACTTGCTGCCGACCAGTGGATTGTGATTTTTATTTGGACTGAAATCATTATAGCGACGGCTTCGATTAGGCAGAGAAAGGGTAGGAACCGTTGCAAAATGAGCGAACCTTATTAGCCGCTCGCACCTCTCCAAGCTTCGCCGAATTACTCGACTGTGCTTGTAGAGAAAACCAAATACAAACCAACCTTGTCCATATGCCCATACGTTACAAAGATCTCGCTGAAGTAAATTTTGACCAAAATGATTATTCGAAGAATCGCCCATTAGGTATCTGGCGAGCCACTGTTGACCAAACAGTTTGGAGCAAAGGATCGAAAACAAGTGCTTCGCAGAAGGGAAAACGTGCTGGCATCCACCTGTATGTTCAGCATGAAAATGGCCGAAAGATCTGGCTTTTTCTTCCTCTCCTCCCTGGATTGGTACCCTTTGCAGTAGCCGCCGAATTGCAGGCTGGGGATGTGATTGAGCTGGAGCTTGTGCCCACCAGTTCGGGACTTTCGGTAGTGAAACGCCTCCAGAGAATTCGTCCGGAATGAATGTTAGGAGGGAAGTTATCATAATTTCATTCCCCCTTGACTTTGGCTCTTAAATGTTAGAGATTTTACCTGGCCAGCGATGGCTAGATACCTCCCGGAATTATACCGGGACCGATCCTCTAGCCATTGCTGGCTTCTTTGTTTATCCGCTGCAAGAAGCAACCCTTTCTCCATCCACATCAAAACATGCTCTGTGGGCCGCGGGTGGACGCTTTTGACTTCGCTGACGATAGCTTTATGACCCATTTTGCCCCCCGGATGGATTGCCAGAACAACTGATTTTTCGTTAACAACAATCTGTGTTAAAAGCAGTTTCGCATCAGGAACAACGGCTGATTTAAAAATCATTATGGGCGTATTCAATGCCGCCTGAACTTGAATGAGTTGAGCAACCGAAAGTTCATGCTTGTCCAAGATTTTTCTTATAACGGACTGATTTAGCATGAGGGGATAAGGTGGAACGCCCGCTCTTCGAAGCTCAGCCGATGGATAACCGAAATGAAATTTCGTCCTTCGGTCCATGTTGCCTGCAATAAAACGCTCTAAATCTCTCTCAAATTGATTCATGTCAGGCAGTCCGTGTTCTTAGGAACTGGAGTTTTTCGTTCCAACTTTTAGAGAAGGCAGGTCGACGGATGAAGGGTGCATAACGACTCGATCTTTGGACTACCTCTGCCGCTACTCCGATTTTACTTTCACAGAAAGCGAGCGTGAATCCTTGGTTGTCCTGGAGAATAAGCATTAATTCACGAAGGGCTAAAAGGGAGGGACAGCTTACGGCAAGAGAGGGATAGCTTATGGCAGTTTCGTTCGGATCAATTGTATGGTAACTGAGCGCTTCAATAGGATTCACTACTGCGGAGACATAACGTGCTTGCGACAAGTCTCCTGTTGCAAACCAAGCCGTATGCTCATCGCCTATGGTTTTCCAACATGCGGTACTAAGGGATTGCAATGAAGCGCCTGCGATGTTTCCAGTGCTAGCAATGCGGTGAACGAATACTATATCGGACTCAATAGCATAAATGTCTCCCGTATCGTGGAGTTTATCGATTAACTGAGCAGGCAAGGCATATCGATTTATCAAAGTCTGCCGAGCCTGAGACCACTTGGAATCATCTTGTTCAGCAAGATGATCGAGAAGAAATTCACAGCATTTTTTGTATTCGCCAGAATCTGAATTCCCGGAAGGCCAGGGAAATTTTGGTATCTTTTGCATTTTAGTGTCCTTGGTTAACGGCAAGTTCATCTTTCTAAACGGAAATGATGTCGGTGAAATCAGTAAGTCTGCGCATGATAGGTTCGGTACGTTCTTCGCTGAATTTAGCTCTGAGGACTTCACTCGTAGAGTTGCTGGTCCAAATGATGGGCCGCTTGTATGCGGTCCGATGTTCCAGTATGGCGTGGAGTTCCACTTCTCCTCGCTCAGTCATGCGCTGTTTGCCAAGGTCATCGAGTAGCCAGAGGTCGATTCGCCTGATGGCCTCTAGTGTTCGCACCGCTGCCCATTTACTTTCCTTATCATCGGAAAATTGATCTATGCAGAGTTTTGCAAATGTAGTCGCGTTCGTAGCCAAGACGCTTTGATCAAGGGCTACCATTCGTTTAAGGAGCCAGTACGCCGCACGGGTTTTTCCTATGCCAGCAATGCCAACGAGTCCCAGTCCACGTGGACCGTATTGCCAGTGTTGTACGCTTTCTCGGAATTTAGGATGTAATCGGGCAGGTTCAGTGTCTCGGTACAGTGGAGGACAGGCTGCATGAAATGCGAGTTTCTGTTTTTTAATCCGTTCCGTTTTTTCAGCCGCATGCTTGGCTCTCTCAATAGCTCCAACACACTGCTCGCATCTTTGTTGCTGAATGACCGGACGGGCGTCCCAGAGGATGTCATAGGCTACAAATTCGTGGCCACAATCGGCGCAATTTCGTTTTTGTATGCAGGATTCCATGTTCAGTAGGTGTAACGAGGTTTGGGTTTCGGCGGACGGATTGCCGGGCTTGCTATCTTCAACCATCCAAGGAATCCGCTGCGATTAGCAGTTGTTCCTTTGCCATTGCAATGAGCAAGGAAGCTCTTGAGTTCGCCTTCGATGTCTTTGTCAGAATGGCCCTGCTTGAGGGTTTTCAGCCACTGTTCATGGCTGATACATCGATTCTCCGAGGGGTGGTTGGTAGGTTGGTCTGGTTGAGATGCAGTTTCAGCGCCCGGATACCTACCTACCTTTATTCTCTTATAATTTATTCTCTTCTTATTATTCTCTTTGGGTGACAGGGGTGTCACCAGGGGGGTGACGCCGATGTCACTAGGGGTGGTGCTCGGCACGTCACCAGGGATGGTGTCAGAAATGTCACTAGGGGGTGGCAGAGGAGACTGAGTTACCCTGGTGACATTTCTGGTACTAGGGTTCTCCAACGGCGGCTCATCTGGTACCACCAGTTTGAAATGTGCATCTTCGGAATGTTGCATCCATTCATGCCACAGAAACTCATAAATGTTCGCTTGATTGCCTCGTATCGAGTCTTTGATGTGAGTGATCCTGATGAGTCTGTGTACTGTGAGTTCATGCAGAATTCGAATGACATGCCTACGCGATACGTGCAGTTTTTTCGCTAAGGTGTTGTAGGAAGGCCAAGCTTGACCTTTGCTACCGGCAAAAAATGTGAGGTAAGCATAGGCTTTTTTCGCTTTTTCGGAAACTTCATGGCGCTCTTCGAGCCACTGAGGGATCCAAACGCCATGAAATGCGCGGTGGGGATTGAAAACAGCTCCCGGTGAGAGTGTTGGTGTCATGGGTAATGGGGGTCGCTAGTTAAAGTTAAGAGTCCGAACCACTGGACTCATTCTGCGTTGTTTTGGTTTCCAGGTATTTCCAGTTACCGACGATGGGTCCTTTGGTCCCTGCTTCCCGCTTTTCTTTGGAGAGTCCTTGGCTGGCGTATCCGTCGTTGCCATAGTCGTTGCGCCCTTCCTTGTTTTCGTTGAGGAAGATGGTGAGGTAGGTTCCGCTCTCGGTTTTGTGCAGGGAGGATTGGTCTATTTTATCGGTGTTAATGCTGAGTTTTATCATGGTTGGGTTGGGTGATTTGGTGTTTTGAAATCGGCGGCGTTTGTTTGGTTTGCCACTTTGCGAATAACACGGGCTCGCTGGAGCATTTCGCTTGCTTGGTGTTCCAGCCAATGGGCTGAATGAAGGATTTCACTGCGCGTGGCATGTCGCGCTGCTTTGTAGCCCTTTTGTCCTGTGATGATTTTGCCATTGCTGGCATTTGCTAGGACACGGAGCCAGCGATCGCTGGCAAAGTTCGAAAGCTGCTTGGCAGTAACCCAACCCCGGAAGGATTCCAGTAGAGCGACGAATTTACCAACCGGGTCAGGTTTTATCTTCATGCACCTGTCTGCTCTTTGGCGTTTTTGCGCATTTGAAAAATCCGCCACTGTGAGCCGCCTCGCCTCTGGCGTAAGATGGCTAGCAAACGTTTTGGAGCGTCTTTGGGAAACACATACCCGTAGCGTCCGCCACAGGGGACTCCATCCAGTTCGGGGGCAAGCCGCCTAATAGTGAATTCGGGAACGCCGGTTAGGTTTGAGAGTTGTTTGGTTGTCATCAGAAAGATTACGTTTAGACTGTCTTACAGTTTTGGGTAAAAAAAGGCTGTTGAGCTTACTTCTCAGGACGAATGAAAAACTTTTTCCCATCGAGGTAGCTTCAGTCTGTATGGCTTCCACCAGAGCACTTGGTAATGACAATGTTTTCCGGCAGTACCGATTTTTTTCCATAAGAACAAATTATACGTAACTGTCTTACAGTCAAATACAAATTCAAACTTTTTTTCTGCTGTGTTTAAACGTGGTATTCTTTTTAAGAAATTCCTCAGCTTCCGGATAAATTGGAGCTAATCTTTCCAGAATAGTACGATTAAAGTCTCCACCATATTTCTTATCCGCTTCCTTTTG
>PSRL01000023.1 GCA_003176035.1 Verrucomicrobiota bacterium | reverse complement strand
CCCTCTCGATGTTTTGGCAACAGTGCCCCACCACATGATCGGTTGTATTCCTGTGGAGGAAGCCTATAACGCCGCGCGCTACCGCAAAGATGCCCTTCAACAACTGCAGGATATCCTTCGGCGTGGAAAAATACCAATTGTGGTGGGCGGAACGGGACTTTATTTTCAAGCCCTGATCCAGGGATTCGATCCCGCACCACCTAGCGACCCTGTTTTGAGAAAGGAACTTGAACAACTTTCTCTGCCAACACTACAAGAACGTCTGCTCCGGATCGACCCGAACGCAGTCACAGAAATTGACATGCGCAACCCACGGCGTGTCCTCCGCGCGGTGGAAATTTGTGAACTTTCCGGGCATCCCCTGAAGACTTTTCGTTCCCAAAGAGGGCCAATTTCGGCAGTACGAGGTTGGACTCTTCTGCGGGATCGTGAAGAACTCCATCGCAGAATCTCAGTAAATGTGGATCACATGTGGAAGAAGGGGGTGGTGCAAGAGGTGGAGGCAATTCGGCAGCGGGTAGGAGACACAGCGTCCCGCTCCATCGGGTTCCGCGAAATTCTGAAATTCCTTGATGGGAAATTGAGTGAAACCGAATGTCGGAAAGCAATTTGTCTGGCCACTCGCCGCTATGCGAAAAGGCAATTGACCTGGTTTCGACATCAGACTACATTTAAGACATTAAATCTTTCTGTGTTTAAAAATGGGTCTGTAGCGGTAGATGCGCTATTTCGCGAATGCTCCATCCAGGGGTAGTTACAAATGAGGCTAATTCTTTCGAGCAAAATTGTGCCTTTGGTTCCAATTTTAGTTGATTGCTCAATGGCGAATCAACAACGCAGTCTCAATCTGTTTGAGAGACGTTAATTCATGAGCCATTCCTTTAGTCGCCTACAAGAAAAGGCGATCTTGGTTGCATTGGAGCATGGAAAAGCTACTCGATGGGACACACAAGAATCCTTGGAAGAACTGCATCAACTTGCTGCCACAGCGGGTGCGGTGATTGCAGATATCCAGATACAGCGACTGGAAAAACCGACCGCTCCTTATTACATCGGAAAGGGCAAGGCAGAAGAATTAGCGCGGGAATGTAAAGCGAAGAATGTCACTTCAGTGATATTCGATGATGAACTCTCCCCAGCCCAAGGAAGAAACCTAGAAGCGATTACTCACTGTAAAGTCTTAGATCGCACGCAGCTCATTTTGGATATCTTTGCACAGCGAGCGCGCACCCGCGAGGGGCGCTTACAAATTGAACTCGCTCAATTGCAATATTTGTTGCCTCGCCTCACCCGAATGTGGACGCATCTTTCGCGTCAAACCGGCGGCATCGGAACGCGAGGACCTGGCGAAACTCAGCTGGAAGTCGATAGGCGCAGAGTCCAGGAACGGATTGCCAAATTAGAAAAAGATTTGGAATCGGTTCGTAAAAATCGTTCCGTTCAAAGGGAGGGGCGCTTGCGACGAAATTGGCCTATCGCGGCGGTAGTAGGCTATACAAATGCGGGCAAGTCCTCTCTTCTAAACCGTCTGACGGGCGCCGAAGTACTTGCGGAAAATAAACTCTTTGCCACTTTGGATCCCACCACCCGTCAACTGACCTTACCAAATCGCCAAAAAATCCTATTGACTGATACTGTAGGATTTATTCGGAAATTACCACATACAGTTGTGGAATCTTTTAAAGCTACCCTTGAAGAAGTACAATTAGCGGATTTGCTAATTCATATCATAGATATCAGCCACCCAAATTATCGTGACCAGATGGCGGTTGTAGATTCTATTGTTAAAGAGTTAGGAGCACACGGCAAACAGACCGTTCTTGTTTTTAACAAGATTGATCAAATCGAAAATCGCGAATTAGTTCAGTCACAATTACGAAATTATCCCAACAGTGTGGCAATTTCAGTCCATAGCGGTGAAGGGATGAATTCTTTTCTTGAGCAGTTGGAAATGGATTTGAGCGCATGGCGATTGAAAGGGGAGTATCAGATTCCCTTAACAGAATCCGCCCTGATCGCTGAGCTACATCGGGTCGGGCGTATTTTATCGGTTTGTTATGAGGAGGAGTATGCTCGGATCTCCGCGCATATCCCGCCTCATTTGCAATCTCGTATGGCGCCTTTTGAAGTCGTTGTAGCATGTCACAAATCAGCCGATGAACACTCTTAACAAGTTGCCCCAGAATAAAATTTTCTAAAAATTATGATCATTTGAGAGTTCTTGGCCCAGGCACGAAGCAACAATCGGGCCATCCAGCGGCTGACGGACCTGATAACAATATGTAACTATTTAAGTAAAACATGCTTTAACCTCTTTGTTTTAAAAAATATGTTTTAAGTTAATGGAACATTTAGAGGTTCACAATTCCGTTATGATTAACATCGACAAATGGACGAATATAGCGAAACCACGATAAATGATAGCAACTTTGTGGGCCATATACGCAGACGATTGCGTGCAATGGAACTCAAGCAATATAAGCGAAAACATACCATCGTCCGTAAACTCGTTCAGCTAGGGATGCACCCTAAGATCGCATGGCGCAGCATCTACTCAGGACGTAAATCCTGGTAGGCATTGAGCCACTCATTTGCAGTAGACAGAGCACTGAAGAATTCTCTTTGGGAAGAACGCGGACTCCAGTCACTGTTACAGCGATATAGGCAACACCTCGAGCGCATGGTCGCTCAGAAACCAATGCAATATTCATGGGTATTCTGAATAAACGAGGCTATAATATGCCACCCACGGAGTCATAATCCGTGGTTCCAAAGAGCCGTATGTGAACAGCACAAGTACGGTTCTGTGAGAGGAGCCCTCAGTGATGGGGGTTCCTACTCGGTGGTTTTGCGCCTTGCCCGGAAAAAAGTGCCATCCAAATTAGTGATCATTTTATAGGGGTAGAGTGATACATTTTTGAAATTATTATCTTGTAGTGGTCTTGCCATCACGTGAAACAATGCCAATCGGGAAACAACCAGGGAAACCTGCGGTGTGACCGGCAAATGCCAACTTGTCCCTTGCTTTTTTGATCAAAATCTCCATCCCTATTCATAGAAATTGGGGGAAGTGTTTTCAGAATCCCATGCGTTCATATGTACACACCGTTGGCCGGCTCCGGCTGCGATTAGGGCATCCGCTGCCCTTCGGCGCTAGCTGCCATCCTGATGGCGGCATTAATTTTTCGATTTTTTCCGTTCATGCGACGCATTGTACCCTCGTCCTCTTTCACCCGCGGGAGGATCAGCCATACATTGAAATCCCCTTTCCGCAGGAGTTTCGGATTGGACACCTTTTTGCAATGACCGTTTGGGATCTGCGACCCGAAGAATTGGAGTATGGTTTTCGAATGGAGGGTCCTGTTGCTCCGAAGGAGGGACATCTCTTTGATGGGAGACACATACTTTTGGACCCCCAGGCGCGGGTGATTTCGAGCCGCAACATGTGGGGGCAAGACAGACACAAACGGTGGCTTCCACCACGGGGACGGATGCCACTAAAGTCATTTGATTGGGTTGACGATCTTCCCCTTCGTTTTCCTTCCGACGAGCTGGTGATCTATGAGATGCACGTGCGGGGTTTTACGCGCCACCAGTCTTCAGGTGTAGTACACGGGGGCACATTTGAGGGCGTGAAGGAAAAAATCCCATATCTCAAGCAGCTGGGGGTCAATTGTGTGGAATTCATGCCCATTTTCGAATTCGATGAATTAGAAAACCCCCGCACCAATCCTTTAAGCGGGGCCCCGCTCCACAACTATTGGGGCTATAACACCATTGGTTACCATGCGCCGAAAGCCGGATTCGCATCGAATGGGAATGAAAACCTACAGACAGAGGAGCTAAAATCCTTGATCCGGGAGCTTCATCAAGCCGGCATTCGAGTGCTGTTAGATGTGGTCTTTAATCACACCGCCGAAGGGAATCTCGACGGTCCCACTATTTCATTTCGAGGAATTGATAATAAGACCTACTATATGATCAATGACGAGGGGCGTTATCTGGACTACACGGGCTGTGGAAATACCTTGAATTGCGGCCATCCGGTTGTCAGACAATTTATTTTGGATTGTCTGCGCTATTGGGTAACGGACTTTCATGTGGATGGCTTTCGATTTGACTTGGCCTCTGTCTTAGGTCGCGATTCCGACGGCAGGCCATTGGAAAACCCTCCGCTCTTGGAAGAAATAGCTCACGATCCTGTTTTGGCCGATTGTGAACTCATTGCCGAAGCGTGGGATGTAGGGGGTCTCTATCAGGTCGGGAGTTTCCCAGCGTATCAGCGCTGGAAAGAGTGGAATGGCAAATATCGGGATTGTGCTCGCCGGTTCCTAAAGGGTGAACTAGGCACCGTTGGAGAAATGGTGCAGCGCATCATGGGATCTCCGGATTTATACGCGACTTCGGGACGAGGGCCTACAGCGTCCATCAACTTTATTGCTTGTCATGATGGCTTCACTTTGAGGGACCTATTTTCTTATAATGAGAAACACAACTGGGAAAATGGCGAAGAAAATCGCGATGGCAGTGAAGATAACTACAGTTGGAATTGTGGTATCGAAGGAGAAACTTCGGAGCCCTCAATACTCGACCTCCGCCAGCGACTTCAAAAAAATGCCATTGCTTTACTATTTGTAAGCCAGGGGATTCCGATGATTTATATGGGGGACGAGTGCGGCCGAACGCAGCGTGGAAACAACAATCCTTACTGTCATGATGAGCCGTGGAACTGGTTGGATTGGACGCTTCCCAATAAAAACACCGAATTTTTTCGGTTTGTTCGGAATATGATTGCCTTTCGTAAGGCTAACCCACTTCTGCGACAGAAAAATTTTTTAAACGTAACTGATTTAAACGAATGTGATTACCCCGATATTAGCTGGCATGGAGTTGAGCCCTGGTCTCCGGATTGGTCCGAATCAAGTCAATCTCTTGCATTTTTGCTTTGCGGCCCGGGCGCAGGGACCATTGATGGAAAACCAAAAAATTTCATCTACTGCGCTTTTAATTCTTTTTATCAGCCATTGACCTTCGGTCTGCCTGAGCTTCCGGAGGAACTCTGCTGGCACCAATTTGCCAACACCGGCAGCCCTTATCCGGAAGATATTTATGAAGTTGGGGCAGAACAGCTTCTAGAAAAACAAACCGAGATCGCCTTAATGGAACGGTCCTGCGTTATCCTCTTAGGGAAATACAGAAGCGAATAAAATTGAGAGGGGCTGGTAAAAGCACTTGTTGCCTTTAAGAGGTCCTGCTGAGCTGTTTCCCGAAAGTAAAGTGTAAGTGCTTATTGGGGCCCCTTCTTTCTGTGTCCTTCAGAAGGATAACACTTTCCGCTTGCTCGTATTCCAATTCGGGGGTAATAGACTCGACTTTTTAGGATTTATACACAAGCACTCTTCGAATGGCCACATCCAAGGACAAATCCCCACCCCCGAAAACGCCGCAAAATCCACAAGACAACGCGTCGGTCGCGAAGCTCCCTGAGTCAGAGACTTTGGCGCCACCGGTAGTCCAAGAACAAAATCCGAAGGATTTGGGAGGACAATCTGTTGCTGAAGAGCAGGTTTACCCTCCCAATAGCGGAAAAATGCAGGAACAATTTTTCGAAAGGCAGCGTGAACGGTTGCTGGCTTTAAAGGACACTCTTCTGGACTCTATGAATGGCGTTGCAAAGGATAGCCTTCGTTCCCGGGCTGAAGGAAGTGAGGCCTCTGCGTTTGGAATGCACCAGGCTGATGCGGGGAGCGATGCATATGACCGTGATTTTGCATTGAGTTTACTGTCGCAGGAGCAGGATTCGCTCTATGAGATTGACGAGGCGCTCAAACGTCTCGATAATGGCACATACGGGACCTGTGAGATGTCTGGAAAACCGATTCCACAGGCACGTTTGGAGGCGCTTCCCTTCACTCGTTACACCGTGGAATGTCAGGCTGAGCTTGAAAAGCGAAGCCGTTATCAGCGCCATCGGCAACCTGTGTCCTCCTTATTTGGACTTACTGATGAAGAGGGAGGGGAAGGAGACGAAGAAGATTCTTCATCAGATCAAAAAGAATAAAAATTATGGCTCAGGAAATCATCACGCTCGAATGTACCGAAGCTGCGGCGGAGGGAAAACCCCCTTCCCGATATGTCACGACACGCAATAAGAAAAGTCCGCGTACGCCAGGAAGACTTGAAAAGAAAAAATACAACCCGCACTTAAGGCGTCATACCCTTCACCGCGAAACTAAGTGAGTTGCGTACTTTTAGAAAGTCCGGCAGTCGTCGGGAGCAAAAAAGCTTGTCAGAACAACAGTTTCCCTTTTTACGTAACCTCGAAAAATAACTATGCAACCTAAGAATGCCAAACGTCGCTCCAATTTTCGGCGAGCGAACCGCTCTTTGCCGCGGAGAAGAATCGACATTGATGTAGCGGCAATTGATTACAAGAATCCCGACCTCCTGAAACGTTTCGTCACAGAGAGCGGAAAAATTCTCCCGCGGCGGATGACGGGGATGCCTGCCCATTTGCACCGAAAGATCACTCGCGAAATCAAAAGAGCTCGCGCGGTCCTTTTAATGAAATAGTTACAGCTCTTAGGTATCATTGCCGGGGTAAGCTGACAAAGAGCTGGCCTGCTTGGCCTTCACTAAGGGCGACAGAGTTATGCAAACTCAATTCTAGTTTGTGTAAGATTGGGAATGTCTTGAGAATATGGGAAATTCCAAAGCTAGGAAATCGGTTGCCAATAAGAGCCGGGTTGAGCAGCAAGACCAAGTCGCATATCTGGGACCCATAGGCACTTTTTCTCATTTAGTAGCTGCGCGGCGCTTTAATACTGATGTGCAGCTTGTTAGCCGACCGGACATTGCCAGTATTTTTGATTTTTTAATCGAGTTTCCAACGGCTCAAGCAGTAGTTCCTATCGAAAATTCCTCGGGAGGGGCCATTTACGATACGGTTGACCTTTTGATTGCCCATGTCGGATCTATCCACGTCTTGGAGGACATTTCTCTGGATGTGCGTCTTGCATTGTTGGGGCACCAAGACACAGAAATCCGGCGTATTTATTCGCATTTTGTTCCCCTACGGCACCATCGGAATTGGTTGTCCACAAACTTTCCTCGGGCCAAGGTCCTCCCGGTAAATAGTACGGCCTTGGCAGCGCAAAAGGCCAGCTTGTTGCCACATGCGGCGGCACTGGCCTCGCCCGACGCCGCACCGCTTTATGGGCTGCACGTTCTCCAATTTCCGATTCGACCGGAGACAGCCAACGTAACGCGTTTTTTTGTTGTAGGCCAGAGGATGCGCGGTAAGGGAGCCAACACTAAACGGTGGAAAACTTCTGCAATATTTCACCTAAAAAATACTTGCGGTAGCCTGCATGCTTTTCTGGGTGCGTTTGCCCGAAATTCCGTGAATCTTCGGATGATCCTTTCGCGTCCCATACCTGGCAGCCCGGAAAGTTACGTTTTTATGATGGAAGTAGATGGTTTTATAGAAGACCCGCAGGTCAAAAAAGCTTTTGAAAAAGCTTCAAAGTGGTGTGAAAAACTCGACCTATTGGGGTCCTATCCGAGTCGTCCGCGATACACCGCCTCAAAACGTGCCGCAAAGTAATAAGAGAGCCCCTTGCGAGCGAGAGATCAACGATCTGCGCTATAGCGAAAGTCCTATAAAATGGCAGCAACTTTGTGGGTCTTTTTCCCTCAGCGATTGTTGCGGAAGCAAGTCCACATCATGGATATGGCCTTGCTTTTGCGCCGCACCCGAAGGCGAAATGCCATCCAAATTTGTGATCATTTTATAGGGCTTTCGCTATATAGGGCATCCGAACCGGCCGACCTTCTGTAACAAGCGCCACTTTCGGACGGGCTGCTCCTCTCCGAGCGGGTTCACTCGACTTCTTTGACAAGGCTGGCTTTCTCATAAACGCTCCGGCTTACGGGTTGCCCCCCGAAGAACTACCCGCAGCAGTGACTTGAAATGAGAAGGACTCTATGGCAAGCAATGCGCTTCCATTTTTGGAGAAAATGAAAAAAATGTTTCCATTGGGGCAGTTGGTATTTGTCCTTTCAATTTACTTTTTTGGAGCGGCCGCTTTTGCCGAGGAAATTCCAACTATTACCGTGCGTAAAAGCGACCGGATTTCCTTAAACGTTTCACCGATTTCAGGAAATGAGGGTCCGGCAATCAGTCGCGTATTAGAAAGAGACTTGGATCTGAGCGATTGGTTTTTTTTGAAGGGGAAGGGACGACAGGCTTCTTATGTGGTTTCAGGAGAAGCAGCGCCGGGAAGATTCCAGGGAAAAGTGACGGATGCCTCCGGAGGCAATGTCCTTTCCAAAAGCTACACAGGCACTCCCAGAGTGGTAGCGCACCTCTTTGCGGACGATGTGGTGCAAACCCTGACAGGGAAAAAGGGAATTGCCTCCAAACGTGTGGCATTTGTCTCCAATCGGACCGGTAAAAAAGAGATCTACCTTTGTGATTACGATGGGGGATCTGTGGAGCAACTTTCGCACGATAACGCTCTGAGTGTGCGACCTGCATTAAATTCCGATGGAACTCGACTTGCGTACACCGGATATCAGAGCGGCTATGCGGACATCTACATTGTGGACTTAAATACGGGAGCAAGGCGTCGCCTCGTCAAGTTTCCGGGAACAAATTCCGGTGCGGCCTTTTCACCTGATGGCAACCGAATCGCTTGTACCGTCAGTCGGGACGGTAAACCGGAAATCTATGTGGTAGGTAGCTCCGATATCGGCGCTTATCGTCGCGTCACTCGGACCCGTGGAGTGGCTGCCTCACCCACTTGGTCACCAAATGGCAGGGAAATCATCTATGTAGGAGATGAATCGGGCGGTCCGCAACTTTATCGAATCAGTGCAAACGGAGGAACGTCCGGAGAACGCATTTCAACAGGCTTTGGCTACTGTACCGAACCAAGTTGGTCTCCCGATGGACGTAAGGTTGCCTTTAACGTACGAACGGGAGGTTTTTCCGTAGCTGTGAAGGATCTGGTGAAAGGAGAGACTCGAGTCTTAGCAAATGGCGAAAATCCCACTTGGGGTGCGGATTCCCGACATTTAATATTTAGCGAGGGAAGCTCATTGATTCTGCTTGACTCCCAAACAGGCAGAAGAACAAATATCTTGAGCGCCTTCGGAAGGCTTTCCGAACCCTCTTGGGCACAATAATGCTCTTTGGCCCATTGGCATCAGAAAATTTTTTTATAGCATGAAACAGATTTTTTTTAGCCTACTGGTAGTGATTTTGAGTATTGGCAGCTTTGGCTGTGCCAAAAAAAAGGAGCCTCAGTACGCTGGGGTGGACGGTGATTTCATCAATGCCACGCCCTTGTCGGAGCGTGTGGAAGGAACCAACTTTTATGGTGAGAACGTTCACCGTGGTCAATATCCACCCATTTATTTTCGATTTGACAGTTTCACCATTGCCGAAGCGGAACTTGAAAAAGTGAGGCGACTCGCTGCGGATCTCAAACGCTCTTCTCAAATGGTGATCGTAGCCGGTTTTACGGATTCGCGTGGTACGGAAGAATATAACCGCGCCTTGGGGGAACGGCGAGCTAACGCTGTGCGGCAAGCTCTGATTCGTTTAGGAATCAAAAGCGAGCGTCTTCAGACCGTAAGTTTTGGAATGGAAAGGCCCGCAGATCCGGGCAGTGGAGAAGCCGCTTGGGCGAAAAACCGCCGTGCCGAAATTGGCTTAGTCAAATAAAAGAAGCTGCCAAAGTTGGAGGAACTCGGCTCCGCCAGTAAATAAACGCCCGACGAACCATTGAATGCCTCCATCCAGCCTCTCAAACGGTTTCCAGGCCGTTTTCTGTCAACAAGGCCATCACTAATGAGTCATGCGCCTCCCGAGGAACTTCGGGCACTATCTGAGAGACAAAACAAGCGCCGACGACCTTTCCGGTGCAATCTTCCCTGCCCAGAATACGGTCGTAGTGCCCTCCGCCACGGCCCAGACGCCCTCCCTTTCGATCAAATGCCAGACCAGGGACGACGATGAGATCAATTTGATTCAAGGGAAATGGATTTTCCCTCGTAGGCTCTCGAATGCCTCTCGGACCTAATTTTAAGTCTTCGCGAGAAAAAATCAGGACTGGCTCATAATGGCAATGGATGCTTCGCAAGCAGTAGATCTGTTTATCCTGAAAATCGGTTGGGATGAGGTCCGGCTCCGATGCGATCGAAGCAAAAAGCAAAATTGACCGGGAGGATTGCCAAAGCTCGGAGGCATACAGGCTTTCTCGCATGAGTGTTGATCGAGAAATGACCTCGCAGCGATCCATTCGCGCCAGGGTGGCTTTGACCGAACTTCGTAAATCAGCTTTCCGCTGTCGAATTACTGAAATTTCCGGGGAAGAGGGAGCAGTTAATATCATAACTCGTTTAAACTATAGTAGCGAATCCCGTATAAAATGATAGTGGCTTTTCCTGCGCCTTCCTGAAACAATAACACTCAGCCATGGTTCGAAAAATTTTGGCGCGCCGATTGGCAAAACTCAAAAAAAAGCCGTCAGAAAAAAAAGTTCGGATTCGACCGCATGACCACGTTGCAACGCGATTTGGAAAGGGATGGCACAAAAGAAATTTCCTCGGTGAGATTGTTCTGCCCTCCATATTTGAACGGCGGCGAGGGATTCGCAAACACGAGGTGCATTTTCCAACGCTGGCAGGCGACCAAATCTGTGTGACCTGGATCGGACACGCTTCATTCCTGATTCAAACCCGGGAATATAGTGTCCTCATAGATCCCAATTGGGCAAAATGGCTTAAGGTGATTAAGCGGATCCGGCACCCGGGTTTCCAAATCCATGATTTGCCGGCTATCGATCTGGTATTGGTCACGCACGCTCACTTTGACCATCTTGACCGTAAAACCTTAAGAGCCGTTGCTTCCGACCAGCCCATTGTCGTACCAAAACATGTGGGGAGCTTGGTGCGAGGCTTGGGTTTCCATGCAATTCACGAACTCGATATTTGGCAATCTTACCAATATAAACAATTGCGGATTACCCTTACTCCAGCTTTTCACTGGGGCGCCCGAATGTGGCACGATTCCTACCGCGGGTTTGGTGGCTTTATCATAGAATACCAAGGCAGAACGGTATTTCACTGTGGAGATAGCGCTTACTTTGAGGGGTTCAAGGAAATCGGTAAACGTCACCGCATTGACCTCGCGCTTCTTCCCATTGGGGCATATGATCCGCCTACGTGTCGCGACGTTCACATGAATCCCGAACAAGCGATACAAGCCTTTTTGGAGCTGGGTGCCCGGAAACTGATCCCCATGCACTATGGAAGTTTCCGATTGGGTTATGAACCAGTGGATGAGCCTCCATTGCGGCTCATCAAACGCGCCGATGAATTAGGAATAGTCAATCAACTTTATGTTTTAACAGAGGGACAACCTAGCATTTTTTAAGCTACCGTTTGTTAACAATCTCAGAGTATTCGGACAGAGTATAAAGTTCTCAAAACTTTTTTTACAAAAATCAGATATTGGTGTACCGTTGGGTTCCCGGGCACTTAATTAAGGTTACGGGTAGCATGCTTCTCATTCTGATATTATGGGCAATACTGTTTCTGCATTTATTTCTGCATTTGGAAGAAGTGATCAACTGATTACGGGTCAACATTATTCCCAGGAGATTAGAAATGATCCAAATATACTGAATGGAATTTTGCGAGAGGCGCCCGCTGTTCCTTTTGAAGGCCAAAGCAATGGAAATGTTTACTTAGGTGTCCGTATATTGGGCCGCCATAGGCGTCAGATTGTGGAGATTCCTCCACCTGCACCGGCAGTCCAATTATCAGCTAATGAGAGCTCCGTGCTCCATTTTCGCAATATCGATTCGTTCATGAGTTCGGTATTGGAAAAATCTCATATTTCTGATGAAAACGTGCGCCGATATTTTACTCATTTGGTATCTCCTTTAAGGGGATTAAATTTAGCGAGGCTTTTTACACATCCGGACATTAGCGGGCCATTGGATTTGGCCATGGTACTGGAGTGCCACTTGAAATCCGGGATGACCCGAAATCGTCTGCTGGATTTAGCGTTTAAAACGCATAACAGAGACAACCCGATTACCAGCAGCGAAGTTCGGAATCTCCCGATTTTTAAACTCACATATCATTTTTGGAAATTTTACCAAAGTCATCTTTTAAAAGAGATGCCGATATTAGAGGGCTTTCTGGGAGAAATTGAGAATAAGCTCCATGAGGATTTTTGCAAAGGAATCCAATTTGAAGCTCGGACCGCCGCTGTTACTCAGGCACTGATTCATAGCGGGGAAACATTGAGTGAAAAGGGAAAGGACGCGCAGGGAAGAAATATTTTTACCGGCATAGCATTTGCTAAAATAGCATTGAGTAACGCAGAACGAAAAAAGTCCGAAGATCTTGCAAAGGATTCACTGATCATGGATCTCCCTTTTTTGAAAGATTGCTCTGTTCAAGAAAAAAAAGCCGTTCTTCAAGCAGCTCTTCGAGAGCTAAGTCAAGATAGCGAATATCTGATAGGCTCAGTGGAACACTCCATGGCTTCCACAGTGATACTCTATTCGAAAATGTGGGAATTGCCGATGCCGAACGACATTGGGGATAAGAATCAGCTAATGGCGGCGTTTGGAAAACTCTGCGCGGAATATGATGGAAAAGCGAAACAAACCACAGAATCGGAATATAATCCACGAGACTATGCGGCCCTGCATCTCGTACACGCCATGGGAGTTGAGGAAAAATTAAAGAAGGAGATTATTGCCGAAAAACTTGCACGAGCCACCACAGAAGAAGAAAAAAGGCAGGCACAAAATATTAGCGCAGAAGAATGGCATACAAAAGTGCGGGAGAATTTTAGCCAAGCTATTGACGCTGAATATGGA
>PSRL01000137.1 GCA_003176035.1 Verrucomicrobiota bacterium | reverse complement strand
CGGTCCTTTTAGAAGCCGAGAGCTGGGAAATAAGGTGTTTTTGCGCTACAAATGAATGTAAAATCACTGCGGGCCTTGCGCGGACTTCGTCCGATTTTTTCAGAAACCGTTGAATGAAAACAGAGGCATTAGTAACTTCCGGCTCCGTTTGGGTGACCTTGGAAGAGAGAAAGGAGGCCAGACGCAAGGTCCTTTGGGCTCTGTTCATATCCATTCTCTGCCATCTCCTTCTTATTCTTCTGATCGCTTGGTTTCTTCACGACAGTCGGCGGGTGTTGCCCCTTCAGAAAAATCCGGATGTTCAGGAGGTCCTATTGAATCTCGTTACGAATGCCGGGCAATATTTGGCGACCGATTCCAGCCAAGCGACAGAAAGCCGTCCACAAAAACCACGGTTTGAGTCGGACAACAACACTCGGGCGGCAAGCGAAATGTCGGCAGCTGGCAGGGTACCTATGCCAACCTTGGATGGCCATCAATCAGAGGCCCTCGAACTTCAAAACCGCGAGTATTCGCCCGGTAAGACGTCCGGGGGAAGCCTTCCTTCCAAACTATCTCCTCCCACCCAAGCCCAACCCAAAGAGACAACGAAAGCAAAGCAGCAGGCAGCCGCTCCGTCGCTCCCTCCGACCGCTCTCCCCATTTTGAAACCCGAGAAATCGCACCCCGCCGACAAACCGGAGGAAACAGTTCAACCCAAACCTGCGAACCCGCCCCCCTCCCTTGCCCGTCCTTCCTCGCCGGCACAGCGTCCCGGATATCAGTCTGAAACACGTGTTGTGCGAATTGATGGTAATATTTCAAACCGCGGGCGGGCTGCTCTGGACGTAGCTGCCACACCACTCGGACGCTATAAAAAGCTCCTTTCAAACGCGATCGGTGCAAGGTGGTATTATCTGATTCAGCGCGACATGGACTTGTACCGCATCGGAACAGTGGATATTCGTTTCAGAGTGACACCGAGCGGCAAGGTGGAAGCTGTCCAAGTCATTGGCAATACTTCAAATGAACTTTTGGCAGCCACCAGTATTCAATCGATAACGGATGCCGAGATGCCTCCGATTCCGCCTGAAATAGTCGGTTCCTTACCCCAGGGACGCATTGAGGTCGACTATAGCTTCTCAATCATCTCTAACTGAACCTATCCTAAAACCTAGAACATTTATTAACTAAATAGTTACATGTTGCAAGAAATCGTCATGAGGTTGCCGAATTTTTTGTTCCAGGTCCGGCGGTTGCCGGATGGAGACCGCATTGTGACGCTTATAGAAAAATGATCACTCGGGTGCAAAAGGTGCTTGTTTTGCAATTATTGACTTCTAAAAGAAACCAAAGAAGCTATAGCGAAAGCCCTATAAAATGAGAGCAACTTTGTGGGTCTTTTTCCCTCAGCCATTGTCGCAAAAGCAATTCCATATCATGGATATGGCCTTGCTTTTGCGCCGCACCCGAAGAAAAAATACCCTCCAAATTTGTGATCATCTTATAGGGCTTTCGCTATAGTATGAACCCTATTGCTTCTTTCCTATTTAATGGCCTCGAATTTTTCCTGCGTGGCGGCTTCTTCATGGGCTGCTTGCTTGTGCTCTCCATAATTGCCCTAACGGTGATTATCCTACGGGGTACGGCATTGCTATATCACAAGATTTTGCCTGCTCCGATCTTAGACGAAATCGAGAACTTTAACGGAGAAAAGGGAGACCGTCTCATCAGCACTTGCGTGAGATATCCTTCTCCATTGGGCCGTATCATATTAGTTCTCTTGCGGCATCGGAATTGGCCTCGAGCCGAAAACGTCGAAGCGGTGCAAACTCGTGCGCGTCGCGAAACTTCTTTAATGGAGATGGGTCTTGTTATTTTGGAGATTGCTACCGGCATTGCGCCATTAATCGGGCTATTAGGGACCCTTTCCGGGTTGGTAAGTGTCTTTGCAAACGTTGGGGAAACGGGCCGTCCCGAAGTAGTTGCGCGTGGAATTTCCGAGGCCCTAAATAACACAATCGTTGGCCTGGCGCTTGCTGCCTGTGCCCTGATAGCCCACAGCTATTTTTATCGTCGTATTGAAGTGATGGCGGTGGAGATGGAATCGATCGTTTCTGATTTGATGATTAAGTGTTATCCCAGACAGCAGACCGAAATGAACATGCCCAAAAAAAGCGATGATTAAACTGATATCCTCAGTTTTCAAAACACTTCTTTTTAGCTAAGGATTCCTAAGAATAGAGGCGTAGTCTGCGTGAGATTTTATACAAAAAAAAAGAGAATGCCTCAGATCATCGTGGTGTCGTTGATTGACATCCTGGCGATCCTGCTGATTTTCTTTATAGTGACAACGACCTTTCGGAAACAAATGCCGCAGGTCAACATTCGTCTTCCGCACTCTGAAACGGCTACCCCTTCGGCTGCTACGGCCCGCGAATCTATCATCCTCGCCTTACGCGGCCCGCATCAAGTGACGCTTGATGGCAAACCGGTGAGGATGGAGGCTTTGGCCAATGCGCTTCAAAATGCGCGGGCCGAGAATCCCAACCGCCCCTTTGCAATGCAAGTCGATCGAGACGCGCCATTTTCTCTAGTTGTTCACGCCCTTGATGCGCTTACCAAAGCGGGACTGCGAAACGTACCTACGTTCACACAACCCAAAAAAGAGAAATGAAATTTTGCTCAATACGCGCTTCGATATGATTGCCCTTTTACTACTGGGGAAAATGATATGATTTTAGATATAGTTACTTATGGACATCCGGTGCTTCGCACCCGCGGTCGTAAGATCACCGCTCTTGGTGAGCGCTTGTATACGTTAGCCGCGGATATGATCGAAACCATGTATGCCAATGAGTTGGTGGGCATGGCGGCACATCAAGTGGGGAAGGCCGTGCAAATGTTTGTTCTCGGCGTGCCCCAGGATGAAAAACAACCCAGCCAAATGTGGATGGCGGGAAAACAAGCTCCTTTGGAAGAGCATATGCCGCTAGTGGTGATCAATCCGAAGATTGCAACTGAAGGGGAAATGCAGATCGGGATTGAGGGGAGCCCCTGTTTACCCGGCGTTTATGGAGAAGTAAAACGCCCTCTGGGCGTTTCTCTCCACGCGCAAGATTTGGACAACAAACCGATAGAATTGCGCGCTCAGGGTCTTCTTGCCCGAGCAATACAACATGAGATGGACCACCTGCAAGCCATCCTCTTCTTCGACCGGATGGATGATCAAGCGCGAAGAAAACTCGGCTCTAGCATCTATGAGCAGATCACCAATTTTTCCTCACCCCTGCACGGAGATAAAATAAGGAGCGACAGATGGTCCTAGAAGTCGTGACATACGGGCACCCAGCTTTACGTTCCAAAGGGCGGAAAGTGGCAGAAATCGACGATCGTTTGCGCAGACTAGCAGCGGATATGGTCGACACTATGCGAGAGAAAAATGGAGTGGGGCTGGCGGCCCAACAAGTAGGAGTCTCCATGCAATTATTTGTACTGGAAGTTCTTCAAAATGAGGAACGTCCCGGGAAAATGTGGAAAAATGGTCAAGAATCCCCGTTCGACCATTTGATGCCGTTGGTTGTCATTAACCCCGAAATTGAGCCTGAGGGAGAAATAGAAAGTGAACAAGAGGGATGCCTCAGTTTTCCCGATGTGTTTGGGGAGGTCCCTCGACCGAGTCGGGTACGTCTCCGTGCTTTAGGATTGGATGGCCAGCCAATCGATTTTCTTGCCGGAGGTTTGCTAGCTCGGGCTATCCAACATGAATATGATCACCTTCAGGGGACCCTCTTCATAGACCGAATGGATGCGCAAACCCGTCGAGAACTTGAGCCAGCCATTGCAATGCTTTCCCGCTCCAATACCGCATTTCCGGAGTGAAAGGAATCCCACAAATCGGAATCCAATGAGGTGGAATCCAACGAAGTGGAACCCAACGAAGTAGAACCCAACGAAGTTGGTTAATGCAGAGGCTTTCGTTTCCGAAAATAACGGACATGAGGGAGATCCTCAAAGTCATCGTCTTGAGTCCATAGAGTTGCCTTCCAAGCTAGCGTCACAGCGTAAACCAGGGAATCTGCAAATGGTAGTTTATGTCGAATAGCAAGGTCAGCGGCGGCTACCGCCAAATTCTCATCGATTGAAATGACCGTCGCCGAGCGCATAGCCCGAGTGACCTCATCCGCTTGAAATCCGTTTCGTTGTCTGAGAATTACCTTTCGAACCTCGGTAATCAGGATACTTGGTACCAGTAAATCCGGAAGCTTTCGTAAGATTGCAGCAAAATGCTCGGTATTTGGGCCATGATCCAAGCATTCTAACCATGCCGAAGAATCCAAAATATGCGCACTCACAATGAAACGGATAAAGTTGTGTTAGACTGATCGGTCCGATTCCCGTTCAAAGTCAAGCGGATCGGGGCCTTTGAGAAAGCCGATCAATTGGTCCGCCGTAAGAATGGGGCGAATCTCAACAAACCCTTTCTCATTTTCGGCAATTTCCACCTCTTGTCCCGGTTTCAAAGCAAAACGCTCACGAAATTTCTTCGGAACGACAATTTGAAATTTTGCGGATAAAACTGCTGTTGTCATACGATGACTAAATGGTAATGTAATAATGAATGTAAAACAACTAAAAAATGTAAAACTTTTCTAGAAAGTTTGTCAGTAGGCAAACAATGTTCGCATTTTTGCCCCGCAGCTACCGGTGTAACGCGATAGCGGCCCAATCCATTTGACCTTTAAGAAGAACCGGATGGAATCCGTCTGGCGCGTGATAGTGTTTCCTCAAGCAGGCGAGTATAAATTTCTCGGCCAAACTGGGTGGTCGAGAGTCCCTTTTCCAATATGGGATTAATTTTTCCTTTAGTGAACACGCCTGAGAAGACCATGGGATAGGGGCCGTCGCAGACCACACGATCGAATCCGATGAGCCGAAAATAGCTGTCGGCAAGCTTCCGTGAGGGAATCAAGGGATAAAGAGCCATCAACTTCAAATACGAAATTCTTTCCAGATGTCGCAGAAAGGTTTCGGTGCGTGTGAGCGGCTCCCTTCGCATTTCCGCGGCACAAAGTTGATAACATTGCTGTTTCCATTTGTTGGGAAGGTTGGCGGTGGCTTTGTCATTTGATTTTTCAAAGTGCCAGGCGGAGCCGTTTTTAGATTGGTCCTCCAGGGCGATTTCACAGCAACGCTCCAAAACATGAATTTGCCAGAGTGCCGGATGGAGATGGAATCGAGGATCTCTGAACCCCGAAAGGTGTTTGAGTCGAAAAAACTCTTTTCCCAAAATTGGGCTGCGGGAGGAATATCGTCGGTTGTCCCACCCCATCAGACTGATATAGACCGCAGATAACTGTCGCATCAGACGGGGAAGTGTCTCATTGAGGTGAGAGACATGACAGGGGCGGACCGGGATGTGCTCCTCGGTGATGAGATATGCCAACGTAAATCCTTCGACTTTAATGCGCTGGAGACCTGCTCTCACCAGCGCTGCCCAATTTACATTTCCGGAATCGTTTAAAACAACATCCGAATTTTCCAGGCCGGCAAATCTCATCTGAGGATGGTCGGGCCAAAAGTAATCCACACATTCGATCAGAATCGGTAGAAGCCAATCGTAGGCAGGATAAATAGGTGCGAAAATGCAGATTTTTTCCTGGTTTTCCTTATGGTTCAGGGGGAACATGGAATGAAAGTTTAAAAACGCTTAAGAAGCTCTCTTCCAGAACCTAGGGAGGCTGGAGCGAGAAGCAATTATGAAATATATAGCGAAACTCCTATAAAATCAGGAGACAGCCCGATCCAAGGTACGATATTGGATAGCCTCCGAAAGATGCTGGAGTTGCAGGAATTCGCAGTGATCCAAATCTGCAATTGTCCGTGCGACTTTGAGGATTCTATGATACGCCCTGGCGCTCAGTCGAAGTCGATCTATCGCCTGTTTGAGAAGTTTTTTGCCCTCCGAATCGCATTGGCAATGGCGTTCTAGCAGCGATTCATTCATGCGTGCGTTGTAGCCGCTGCCTGCAAACCGCCTCAATTGAATTTGGCGTGCTCTGAGCACTCTTTCCAAAATGGTGGCGGAAGTGTCGGAAGCTGCCGATTCTGTGAGTTCGTTGTACTGAAGAGCGGGCGCTTCCACATGAATGTCAATCCGGTCCAAGAGCGGCCCGGAAATCTTCCGACGATAACGCTCCACCTGTGGAGCAAGGCATCGGCAGGGCCGTCGGGAATCCCCATAGTGTCCGCAGGGGCAGGGATTCATTGCCGCAACCAGCATGATGCGAGCAGGAAAAGTGGCAGTCCCGCTGGCACGCGTAATTGTTATGGAGTCCTCTTCCAAAGGCTGGCGCAAAGCCTCCAGGGCAGATCGCCGAAACTCAGGCAGTTCGTCAAGAAAGAGAACTCCATTGTGCGCCAAACTAATTTCTCCAGGTAAGAGTTCGGAGGACCCGCCTACTAGTCCGATATCTGAAATCGTGCTATGAACTCGCCGAAATGGACGCTGACGCAAAAGAAAGCCCTTTAAAATGCCGCAAACGCTATGGATTTTTGTTGTTTCAATTGCTTCTTCCAGACTCGGTGGTGGCAAAATGCTGGGAATGCGTTTTGCAAGCATCGATTTTCCCGACCCTGGCGGGCCAATGAGAAGCAAGTTGTGATTTCCCGCCACAGCTATCTCAATGGCACGCTTGACACCAGCTTGACCTTTGACATCTCGAAAATCGAGTTCCTCCCCGGCCTGGGAAAATACGTCTTTTTCTGAAGAAACACGAGGAAGTTCGATTGCCCCCGAAATGAAATCGAAACACTCCCGGAGGTTGTGTCCACCGTGTACCTCAAGTTCCGGGACTAGGGCCGCTTCAGGGGCGTTTACAGTGGGCAAAAGCAAAGATCGTATTCCATGTTTGCGCGCCTCAAAAGCTATCGAGAGAGCCCCTTTGATCGGACGTAGCTCACCATCCAACGCCAGCTCGCCCACCGCCATGCAAGTAGGCAACCGTTTGATCGGTTGCTTGAAATCCGCCGCAATCAAGGAGAGTGCGATGGGAAGATCAAAATAAGGTCCTTCCTTTCTGAGGTCGGCGGGTGCCAAGTTAATAATAGTTCGACTTCGTGGGCGACGAAATCCACTTGCGGCAATCGCTGTGGTGACTCGATCCTTGCTTTCTCGCACTGCCGCATCCGGCAACCCCACAATCACAATCGCGGGCAATCCATGCCCGGAAATGCTGGTCTCGATTTCGACGCGCACAGCATCGATTCCCTGTAAAGCCGCTGAAACTACCCGTGTAAGCATGGAGAAGATATTTTAGTCGGTGCGCGATTTTTAGAGGATAGGCAATAAAAACAATTTTTTTTGAGCAAGTGTTTTAGCATCTGTTATTCAAAGATATTTTTCCCGCTATGTATTTTTCTAAAGCCGTTATTATGATTAATTAATGACAATTAATGACCAAGTAAAATGACTACAAACTTATCTACTCATTCAACCGCCCCTTCAGTGCCCCTTACCACCGTACAACTTGCCACCGCTTATGAAGAGTGGAGCGGCAGGCGAGAAGGCCCGCCCCCTGTTTTGCCCCCCAGATGCCTCTCGACTGCAACATTGAGTAAGATTGGTGGGGGAAAATATAGCGATGCCTTTGGCGACGATGGGGTATCCCTTGCTTGTATGGTGACACTTGCTTACATAACGAGGCAGCCTACAAGTGATCCGAACGTATACACTTGCGCTTTGCCATCAGGAGAGAGGTTGCGTCAACAAAATCAATCGAATGAGGTAAAAAAAGCGAAACAGGCGGCTACACGCGTGGAGAACGCCCAGTTGTCAGGAGATGTGGCGGAGGCACGCAAGGCAGTGATTGAACTCCGCCAAATCGTTGATAGGGCCTTAGGCGGCTGTCTTCAAGCGTAACTTTTTAAAGGAAATCTCTTATCTATTTTCAATAGCTTTAAATATCTAGCAACTGTTAAGTGTAAATATTGATTCGACTGTTAATGTTCAGCCCGGAGATTATGTGTAACCTTTAGGGGGATGAAACTCCCACTTCCCAACAGGGACATGTCTCTGAATGCATTCCGTCAAGAGCTTGTTCAGCAGAGCACCTGCTCACACCACTATAACAAGGAAAGCTCTTTTTTGGAAAATGCCGTTAATTATTTCGAAGACCTCTTAGAAAAGAATGACGGCGATCCAATAAAGCCGCCATCAGTTCAGAACGTCTTCGTTCTCGGAGATAGTTTTACAGGAGGAAGCACCTACTATGGGTCTTTTAATCAGATAGGTAATGTCGGCAAGCACGCCAGCATACTGAGTCACAACGCAGCATAAGTCAAAGCGGATGGCGCCAGCGTTGAAGAAATGCAAAGGAGATTGCGCCGATAGAGAAACCGCGATGAGCTTGCATCTGTTAGAATTTTTGGCAACGCCGGCCCTCCTTGTTTTGAGAGAGGTTCTAAACAGCAATTTCTGCGTCCGACATTAACAGATGCAATACACCGTGAAGTGCTATAACATATTAGATTATTTTTTATTATCTGTTAAGTATCTGTTTAATTTTTCATATTATTGACAAGCTAATAAAATAGAATATAGTACAACTGAGAGATGCCGAGGGCATTGCGTTCTTTGTTCTTCTCTGTAACAAAAATAATACATACGAATATGTTTAGTACCATCGGGGGTTCTCAACTCCCACAAAAATCACAGCTGCAGGAAACATCCGGACAACCTCTACAAGGGCCAGAAACTTCTGTAGCACTAGGAAAATTAATTTCGGGACCGGAATTGAGTGCACTGAGAGAGACCTTGCGCAGCAATTTGAGCGATCTCGAAGCAATGTCACTTGATGAGGAGGATAAGCGGGGGCATTACGAAACTCAAATTAGGGAAAATATTGTTGAAATTAGGAGGACGGCAAAGGCCCTGGTGCAGGGGGTTTCACATCAGGAAGTGAAGCAATTTCTTCATGATTTTCTCGACGCTCACTTTTCCTGGGCAGAGAGGAAGGTTATCAATCAGGCTCTTAAAGGAAACCCCATTGGGGAAGACAGAAAAAGAGAACTCAACGAAAAAGCCATTGCAAATAGTCGCTTATTCCTGAGAAGTGAAGAGAGAATGCAGGCCGATGGGGCGTCCCACAGTGATTCAGTTTTCGAAACACTGGACCAGATAAAAAAAGATATAGAAAAAATAATACTGAAGCCATGCGAAACCATCGAGGATATCAAGGAAGTACTCAAAAAGCTCTCGAATATTGCGGAATCCTTGCAAAAAGGGTTGGAGAAAACAAATGACAATGTGGATGTCCTAAAAAAAGAACTTAACAGCCTAAAAAGCCGTTTGGATGCATTTCTGGACAAAGACACAAGTACCTTGAAAGATCTCAAAACCACCATCCGAGATGCTCAAACAGCGTTGAATCAGGCAGTGGACAGAATAGCAAAAATAGAATCCGGGGCATTGACCACGGAACAGAAGCGACAACTTCTTTCCTTAATAAATCACGACTCGAATTCAATGACGACACTATTAAAAAATACTATGATTCGAGTCACGGTGCTCGAAGATAAGGTAGGAGTGACAGAAGAGAACATTAAAAACTTGGAGACCAAGTTGACTCAAGCGACAAAAGACGTTGCCAATGCTAATGCTATAGCCACAGATGCTAAAAGAATTGCCGCGGAAGGGCAAGAAACGGCAAATAGGGCGGTCAACATTGCCAATAGAGCTGAACAGACAGCAGACGAGGTCCGGCGAGATCTGACCCCTCTCAGGCAGCGGATGACAGTTCTAGAGGTTGATTTGCAAACTGCTCAGAAAACCGCGGATAAAACGCAAATGGATCTCGCGAATGCCCAAACTGACTTGGAAAACGCCATTGCAGCTGCAACTTCAAATATGGACTCAGCCGTGCAAGCTGCCAGAAATAAAGTTACTGCCGCAGAAAATATTGCAAGAGAGGCGAAGCAGGAGGTAGAAGCGCTGAAGACGAAAATCACTGCTCTCGAAACGACCATCTCAGCCTTTTCAATTAAATTAGAGAATGCCGAAAGGGATGCAAAAGCTGCGCGGACCGTAGCGGACAACGCAATCGGCGAAGCAACTTCTGCTCGGACACAAGCGGAAGAAGCTGAGAACGCGGCGAAAGAGGCGACCAATAAAGTTACCGCCTTTGAAATGAATCTAAACAATCTGAAACAGCAGCTCACTACAGCTCATATCAATATTGATGCTTTAGCGCTCCGAGTGACCGCTCTTGAACAACAGGGCACCGGCGGAGCCAATAGCGACGTGCAGGAGGCCTTAAATCAAGCGAATGCTGCAAAGACTGCTGCGGAGCGAGCTAAAGCTGAGGCTGAACGAGCCGCAACCAATGCGGCAAACGTTGAAAAGAACGTCAAAGGCCTCTGGAATCAGATGCAGTTGAAGCTGACGGAAGTTCAGGAAGTGGCAGATAAGGCCGAAGTCGCAAAGCGTGATGCCGAGACGGCGGCAGCTGCAGCTAAAGCTCATGCCGATAGAGCTGAAGCAGCAGCCAAAATGGCTGGCTCTGTAACCGGACTGCCTCCTCTTGTTCCACATTTAGGAGCATCGGGACATCTGTTAAACAATAAAGTAGGGAAAATAAGCGGCGTCGTCCTATCGAACTACCAGAGCATCCACCAGCCGGGAGCATTGACCGCGTCCTACAATCAGATTGGAAATGTGGGACAGGGAGCGAAGGTCGGTTCTAGAAATAATGTCAAACAATCGGAGACTGCATCGCCAGGAACCCCTGTTTTATCTAAAAACAAAATCGGCAATGTAGAGAACCAAGCCAGCGTGCTGTCAGATTGGGAGGTACAGTCAGGAGAAGCATTCGGTTCGGGTAACGAAATCGGAGATCTGACAACTAGTGGAATGTTTGGCCAGGCCCTATAAGGTCTCCCAAATCAAAAATTAGCCATGAAGTGAATTCACATAGCGCCTGAGTGTGAACTCCTCAGACAATTGTTTCCCAGGATTTGTTGCGGAGGCGGAACGGAAAAAAAGCCTATCATAATCTCTTTTCCCTTATTCGCAGCGAATCTTGGGAACCCGTTAAGACAAAAAAAAGAGAGCGCATATTAGCACCCCTCTCCCCAACCTAGGAAGGCCGGAGTAAAAAGCAATTATGACATGGGATCAGGAGCGAAGATGGTCAGGTATTCTTCTACGATGCCTGACCAACTTAAGCAACGCCATCCTATGAAACACGCTCTCGCTCACCGCTTGCTGGCATTTGGTGCCGAGCTTGTGTTCCCAAAATTAGTCAATACCATCGGAACCTCGACGGTGTTGCCATATTTTGGAGCGGTCGCCATCCCCCAGTTGAAATAAGTAAGAGAAAGTCACATATTCCTACGGTGAAGACTCGAGGAAAAGGTCGCTTTTCCTCCACAAATGCGGAGAAATTAAGCAAACGGGGGGCGTAAATTTAGAAAATACAACCGTAGGAATCACCATACGCTACTATGAGAATATTTACATCTGTCCTTGATAAAATGTATCACATGAATTTGGGCCGAAGGGGGGTGGAGAGAATTCGTTCCCACCCGCCTGAAAGCAACACCCGCCAAATAGCCGGGCTGTACGATGCCTCTACAGCGTATGCTCCGAGAAACGAGGGCAAGACCACTCTTGTAGGAAAACAAATCAGAGCAGCCGAAAATTTAAGAAGCGCCTCTTATTTAAAAATCGGTTTACAAAACAGTATGGGGCATGTAGGAGAGGGCGCCAATGTTCTCGGAGGCAACCATACCTCGTCAGAAGTATCTCGCCAGTTGGACGCAATGAAGGGTAGCGCTCCCCCTATTCTTTCAGGCAACAAAATTGGAAACATAGGACCACAGAGCAAGGTGCTCTCTGATTGGAGAATGGACTCCATGCACCCATTTGCTTCCGGGAATGTCATCGACGACCTCGGAGAGGGCGCACAATTTGGCCACCGTTTGAATGGCGACGACTGACGTACAGCAGGGACACCGTTTTTGTACGCCTCAAGTCCTCACGATAGCTTAGCCCTATTTCGCTAAATAGTACCCCCTGAAAAAGGGTTGAAAAGCATCCGGCGCCTATGTTGCTCAGTTGGTCGAGTAGCGCAGGG
>PSRL01000160.1 GCA_003176035.1 Verrucomicrobiota bacterium | reverse complement strand
TCTTGCCCTGTTTCAGAGCAGCACCCTCGGGCAGCAGAAAAGCAACTGCAGGTTCCTCCACTCGCTGCACTCGGCCGGAATGACAGATTTCCTGCTAGAGATTGGCTTGTTTACAAAATCCGAAGCTAGTGAACGCGATTGCGCTCTTTGACCTTTAGGGCGGGGGCGCCTGCATACACGCCCCAAGCCTCCAGGTCGCGGGTTGCCACTGACGCCAGCCCGAGCACTGCGCCCTCACCCACGTTCACGCCCGGAGCGACACAGGCACGCGCGCAAATCCACGCGTATGCCCCTACTTTCATTTCGTAAGCCAGCAGCGGAAAAGCCGGATCATCAAAGTCGTGCGTAGCCCCGCAGAGATATGCATTCTGCGAGAGGATCGCGTGCGAACCGAGGCTGATGGGTGCGGGATTGTAAATCTCCGCGCCATCGCCCGCCGTTACCTGGTCGGCGCAGACAAGGTTCCACGGAGCCCACACACGCGAGCTGGGATAGAAGTGGCAGTTCGGGCCCATCTTTGCACCAAAGAGTCGCAGCAAAAGCGCGCGCCAGGCATGAAATGGGCGCGGCGAGAGGCGATAGAAGATCGCCCAGCAAATGTTCCAGACGAACCGGCCTACCCGATTTCCAACGGAGAACGCCGGTCGCAGATATGGATCAGCGGCCGTCTCCCCCGCGATGTGCTCCGCTGCGTTGTAGTGAATCTGCCTGGTCATCTACGCCGAGTCTATCAGCGGGGCACCTCAACCGGCGCTTTCAGGCGGATGTCACGCGACGAAGCGCCAACCTGAATTTCGAAGGTGCCGGGATCAAGCGTCCATTGCTTTGTTGCAGGGTTCCAATACTCAAATGCTGAGTGATCGAGATCGAATTCTATGGTCTGGCTCTCGCCCGGCTTCAGTTCTACGCGTCTGAAGCCCTTCAACTCATGTGCCGGGCGGTCAATCTTCGAGTGGCCATCATGCACGTATAACTGAGCGACCTCCGCTCCTTCGCGCTTCCCGGTGTTTCTGATCGTCACGCTTACTTCGCCCGGACTCTTATTCGTCCCGCGCGTGACTTTCAGATCGCTGTATTCAAATGTCGTGTAGCTCAATCCGAATCCGAACGGAAACTGCGGTTCAACATTCTTTGTATCGAAGTAGCGATAGCCGACGTAGATGCCCTCATCGTAATGCACCACAAGGTTCTCGCCGGGATAGTTCTTCGCCCCTGGTGAGTCTTCGAACTTTTTCGGCAGCGTAACGGGAAGCTTGCCCGATGGATTCGCATCGCCAAACAGAGTCGCTGCGAGTGCATTCCCGCCCTCCTGCCCGCCGTACCACATATCAAGCAGTGCGGGTGTCGAGTCGAGCCACTTGGTCATTGTCACCGGATCGCCAGTGTTGAGCACGACAATCGTGTGCGGATTCGCCTTCTCTATGGCCGCGATCAGTTCATCTTGACCGGCGGGCAGATCCATCGTCTTCACATCGAAGCCTTCCCCTTCGTTTTTGTAGTACCGACCGACGACGACTAGAGCCACTTCGGCCTTGGCAGCGGCATCGATTGCTTCCTTCAGGTCTCTTGCGCGCGCCTCAGGCGTATCCTCTGCGGGATTCTCGCCCTCCATGCCGACACCGAGCGCCGACGTTACCTGGATTTTGTTGGCCGCCCGCTTTCTGATTCCGTCGAGGGGCGAAATTGCATACTTCGGCTGCACTTTTGAACTGCCTCCGCCTCCCGTCCGCGCCACGAGCGCATTTGGCCCGATCACCGCGATCGAGTGAATTCTGTTTGGATCAAGCGGCAGCAGCGCGCCCTCGTTCTTCAGAAGGACAATGCCCTCGGTCGCACCGTCGCGGGCGGTCTTCTGCTGTTCAGGAGTGTCTACTACTCCAAGCTGCGTGTGCGGGGACTCCATCAGACCGCTGATGATGATCACGCGCAGAATTCGTCCAACATTATCGTCCAGCGTTGATTCGGTGATATGTCCCGCCTTCACCTCGGCCAGTACCTTATCCGCTGTGAGCCAGGTGCCGCTGCTGCCTTGCTCCTGCGCCTGCGGCCGCGCCAGCATTGCTTTCGCAGGTGGTCCACCCGGCATCTCAAGGTCCATCCCGGCATTCACCGTCGGCGCGGTCGAGTAAGTGCTCGCCCAGTCCGACACTACGAATCCTTTGAAACCGAATTCCTTCTTCAGCACATCGGTCAGCAGATACGCGTTCTCTGCGCAGTGCTCACCGTTCACCTTGTTGTAGCAGGACATCACACTCCAGGCATCCGCCTGCTGCACGGCTGCTTTAAAGGCGGGGAAGTAGATCTCGTGCAGGGTGCGTTCGTCTATCTTGACGTCGACGCGATGCCGCTCGAACTCCTGGTTGTTGACTGCGAAGTGCTTCACCGAAGGGATCACGCCTTCACCCTGTACTCCACGAACGTAGGCGACGGCCATCTGGGCGGCCAGGTATGGATCTTCGCCGTATCCTTCGAAGTTGCGGCCCCACGGCGGAACGCGATTGATGTTCACGGTCGGCCCGAGGATCATGTCGCGACCCAGAGCCTTTACCTCCTGGGCTATCGCCTGCCCTTCTCGCTGCGCCAGTGCCGTATCCCACGTAGCCGCCATCGCGATGCCCGAGGGAAACGCCGTTGTCTCCACCCTCATTGGATTGCTTGAAGAGCTGGTGAGTGCTGAGCTGCCCACCCAAGACCGCACGCCGAGCGGACCATCAGCCATCTTGATCGCTGGGATCCCAAGCCGCGGGATCGGCGCAGATTCCATCCATCCCGATCCCGAGAGCATCGTGGCTTTCTCTTCGAGGGTCATGCGCTTCAGCAGATCGGCAATGCGCTGGTCGACCGGGAGTGCGGTGTTCTTGTAGGGCGGAGCAGTTGCGCCTGCGGCCCGAGCAAGACTCTGAATGTGAGACGAAGGGGGCTGTTGAGCCTGCGCTGCGCATGTGAAAGTCAGCGAAATCAGCAACGAGATAATAGGAGAACGCAACGATCGGCAGTCCATCTGAATCTCCCCGCGGGTAAACTCTCGGTCATCAAATCGCTGCCCATCCTAGCCGATGCCCTGGCATGACAACAAATCAAAACCAAAGAAAATCGTGGGACTCTCAAGTGCGCCGGATATGATGGCTGATATTTTCTTTTCCCATTTTCAGGAGATAGAGATGAACCAACAGCCCTCTCCGCGTCGTTTAGGCCGCAGTGTGCTTGCGGTGGTCGCAGGAATGTTTGTAGCGATTGTGCTCACGCTGGCAACAGACGTGCTTCTGCGGAGACTCCAGGTATTTCCGCCCTTGGGAACACGCGTAGCGGACCAGTTGCTTCTCCTCGCGACGGGATATCGTACGCTCTATGGCATCGCTGCGAGTTATCTGACAGCCTATCTCGCTCCCTGCCGGCCGCTGGCCCATGCCATAGTTGGGGGCGCAATCGGCTTTGCCGCAAGCCTTGCCGGTGCAGTTGCTACGTGGAACTCCGGCCCGGCTTTTGGCCCGCACTGGTATCCGGTTGCACTCGTGATCCTGGCGCTTCCGCAGGCATGGTTGGGCGGTTGGCTGCGGGTGCGACAGCTGCCGTAAGCGCAGTTTTATTCATCCGACTAGCCTGTCCGTTTCTTGCCGTGTTCGAAACCTACTCATGGGGTTCTCCGTCTCACTTTCTCGCGCCAAAAGACCTTTGACATTGGGTTTTCTGCAGAGTAAGATCGCATCCTCCTCGCCCCGTGTAGCGACAAAACGGAGGTCAAGAAAATGGCAACTGCAACTCCTGCTCCTGCTTTCGATCCAGCTAAACTCGATGCCTTCATGGGAAAGGCCGTAACTGATTTAGGCGCTGCCATGCATGCTGCGCTTATCGTGATTGGCGACAAACTTGGACTGTACAAGGCAATGGCCGGCGCAGGTCCGATGACATCGGCCGAACTCGCCGCCAAAACCAAAACGTCAGAACGCTACGTGCGCGAGTGGCTCAACGCCAACGCCGCCAGCGGTTACATCAACTACGACGCCGCCTCGAAGACCTTTGAGCTTCCGCCCGAACAAGGGATGGCACTGACTGCAATCGATTTGCCCGGCGCTTTTCATATTGTGTCTTCGTGCTTCAAAGACGAGCCGAAAATTACGCAAGCATTTCGTACCGGCGAGGGAGTGGGTTGGCACGAGCACGATGCGAATCTCTTTTTTGGCACCGAGCGATTCTTCCGTCCCAACTACGAGCAGCACTTGCTGAGCTCGTGGATACCGGCTCTCGAAGGGCTCACAGACAAGCTGGCTAAAGGTGCTTCGGTGGCCGATGTTGGATGCGGACACGGCGCTTCCACGATCCTGATGGCGAAGGCGTTTCCCAAATCGCACTTCTACGGTTTCGATTACCACAGCGGCTCGATCGAATACGCCCGGCACGTCGCCGGCCGCGATGGACTTCTCGACCAGATCAGCTTCGAAGTTGCAAGCGCGAAGAGCTATCCATCCAACGGCGGCTATGATCTTATTGCGTTCTTCGATTGCCTGCACGACATGGGCGATCCGGTCGGCGCTGCGAAGCACGTGCTCTCTTCGCTCAAGCCCGACGGCACCTGGATGATCGTCGAACCGTTTGCGAACGATATGCCGGAGCAGAATCACAACCCGGTCGGGCGTATCTACTATTCTGCATCAACCATGCTCTGTACGCCCGCATCGCTTGCCCAGGAAGTCGGCGCGGCACTCGGGGCACAAGCCGGCGAGCCTCGCATTCACGATGTGGTGAAGTCGGCCGGTTTCACGCGCTTCCGCCGAGCCGCCCAAACTCCGTTCAACCTGGTGTACGAAGCGAAACGGTAAGTTCGGCAAAGACTATAAGCGAGGCCGGAGGTCAGTTCCGGTCTCGCTTCAACGCGCGTATGCGTGGCGGTAGCTTAGCGTCCCTACGGTACAATCATGAGTAGGCTAAAGCCAATCTTTTCGCGCCCACAGGGCGCAACCCCAGCAAGGAGTTTTAACTGTTATGGCGATTCCCGCCACCCAAATGCGTCCGGGCATGATTATCAAGCACAATGATGTGCTTCACTTGGTTTTCAAGGTCGAGCACCGCACCCCGGGCAATCTGCGCGCATTCATCCAGGCCAAGCTTCGCAACCTCAAGTCGGGTGCCATGTTCGAGCACCGCTTCCGTTCCGGCGATGCCATCGAGAAGGTTGTCGTGGACGAAGTCGCGATGGAGTTCCTCTACAGTGATGGCGACGACTACTACTTCATGAATCCCGAGAACTACGAGCAGACCATGCTCAAGGGCTC
>PSRL01000153.1 GCA_003176035.1 Verrucomicrobiota bacterium | reverse complement strand
TACCGAAGGAGGTACAAGCCAATATCGGCACGGGTGAATTCAGATCGCTTCACCCTCTTTGGAACCGACGCTTTAGCACCAAATTTAATGGTGTAGGCTACCCGGTACAATGCGGAGCGGCAGCTTTATACACGCCTGAAGGTAAGGCGCAGGTGTCAAAATTGATCGAACATTACATGGGCAATGCTCAGATTCTGCGGAAGGCGGTAATGTCCGGTGGCTTGTCGGTTTACGGTGGCCTCAATGCTCCTTATATCTGGGTGAAAGGCCCTGAGGGAAATTCCTCCTGGGATCTTTTTGATCGAATCTTGAAGGAAGTCAATATTGTGGTGACTCCAGGCAGTGGATTTGGCGAAGCGGGGGAAGGCTATTTCCGCATCTCCGCTTTTAATAGCCGCAGTAATGCTCAAGAAGCGGCACGGCGTTTTCAGGAAATCACTTGGTAGAACCTACCCAAACCCGAGGAAGGTCGGCGCAAGAAACAATTATGACATCGGACCAGGTATCCTCTGCGATACCTAACCGACCAAGTGGCGCCGCCCTATGGCAGAAGGGCTCTCGCCGAGAGGGTTGCCTCCTTTTGGAGCCAGGCGAGGCTCCAATATTCCTGCCGCGCTGGTCTTCCTAGATTTTGGGAGAAGTCCTTATTTCCTCCGCATAAAACGTATATTTTACTACCCTAACATAGACTATACATACCTAAGTTTTATCCATGAATCTTCTCCATTTTTGCACTATCATCCAGTTAAGTATATCTTATATATATTAAATTAACTCTATGGATCCAACATCTCAGCTTCCAATATTCAGTTATCACGGGCATGCCCCAAATTTTCGATCTACCCACATAAAAAATCTGGCTGAAAAAATTGCATTAGGCGTCCCCAAGCTTAGACAACTTAGAGAAGAATTCGAAGAGGTAGCTAAAGATGAATTTAAAGCGAAAGATCAGCTCGCACAATCAAGAAAATATGAGTTCATTGGGCCAATAAGGGGGGAGCATGACCTTAAAATTCGCACAGCTGGTGGACGGGTTCCGGAGGATAGGTTCCACATTAAAAGCTGCACAGAGGGTACATGTGATGCGGAGGATATCACTTCATACATATTGAAGAACCAAATTGGGTTTTTGAAAATGACAATTGGTGATCGGCTTGATACTCAAAAAAATATCAAAATACAACAACAAGAACAACTAAATAACATCGCTGAACTTGAAAAGTTGCTCTCCACTGACTCTAGCTTAAGTAAGGATACCGATGATATACAAAAATCACTTACTATAATGCGTGATTTTATAAAAGGAAAAGTAGGGAGCAGGAATGCTGAAATGTTTAATGCTGAAATGCAAAAAATTAATACTATCATTCATAGTTTAGACTGAAATTGACACTCTCTATGGAACCTCTCCCAAGACCAAGAAAGATCGGTTCTAAAAGGACCCGGCCTGGTGCACATGCTCAAATGCCCGTCCTAGAAATTGAGTCACATCGCTAGCTAAGAGAGACTCGGGCGACTGCCGATGCAAAAAAACAGCGCTCTCGGCAGCACGCCCACAGAGCCAGGCGCCAGTGGCGGCGGCCTGTCGAGCCTGGAGCCCTTGAGCCAGAAGAGCTCCACAAACGCCTGTGAGGGTATCCCCCATGCCGCCGGACGCCATGCCGGGATTCCCCGTGCTGTTAAAAAGGGAGGGCACCCCTCTCTCCGCAATGACCGTGCGAGCACCTTTGAGAAGAAGGGTGACAGGGTAATCGGCCACGAAAGCCTCCGCAGCTTCGCGACGGGGAAGCGTGGCCAGATGAGGGGCTAGGCGAGCAAACTCGCCGGGATGGGGCGTCAGCAAACGCACATTGCGGCATGCGTGCAAGGTTTTCGGCTCAAGTGCAACTGCGTTTAAGGCGTCTGCATCCACCACAGTTGGTATCTCTGCCTCTCGAACGATTTCCAATATTTCGGAGGCGTTGTCTTTGCCTAATCCCGGCCCAATGCAAAGGGCGCTCAGGGGCTGGTGGAGAACTTCACGAAAAGATCGGATCGGGCGGAGGATAGCCTCAGGCGGCAGAGAACCGGCAACAATCGAATACAAATTTTCGGGCGCAAAAAGGGTCACATACCCCGCTCCGGCACGGAGGGCGGCATGGGTACAGAGCCGGGCAGCGCCGGGAAAAGTTCGAGAGCCCGCAAGGATCCCCACGTGACCGTAGAGACCTTTGTGGGAGTCAAAGCTCCGGAGAGGAAGCCATGTGCGGAGCAGCTCCGGTGTGATCAGTTGTGCGGGGTCCCCTTTTTTTGCGACGAGCTCAGGCAGTGGAATCCATGCTAAGCGTCCGACAGATCTCGTTGCCGAATCCCGCAGTAAGCCTGTTTTTACAAATCCGATGGTTGCTGTCAGATCCGCTTCAATACAGAGATCGGCAGGTTGCCCCGTCTCTCCATCCAAGCCGGTGGGAATGTCAACCGCCAACACCCAAGCCCCCTCTTCTTCGCGTAGCTTTTGAATTGCTTGGATGGCTGTACAAATTTCCGGTTGGAGAGGACCTCGGGCCCCAATCCCCAATAAGCCATCCAATACTACAAAAGAAGAGGGGCAGCAAAGAGTTGATTGGGGCGTCTCACGGAATTCGGCTAATTTTTGAGCGGCCAGTTTTCCGAGGTTCTCTTCAGGAAATGCTCCGAAAAATTCCGTTTGCCATCCTCGTTCCGACAAAATTCGAGCGGCAACCAAAGCGTCCCCGGCGTTGTTCCCTTTCCCGCCCCACACCGCTAAGCGGCCCGGTTTGGTATGAAACTGGCAAACGATGTCAGCAATCCCTTTGCCGGCATGTTCCATGAGCGCTTCCGCTTGCACGCCCTGAGCAAACGCCAGGGTTTCAGCGGCCTTTACTTGTGAGGGAGAAAGAATCATATGAAAAACCGATCCTCCGATTTAATACCGCTTCTTAAGAAGTAGAAACAACCTACAAAATTTTCTTTTGCATTTTTGCGAACCGAATTATTGTTCCTAATGTCTGTAAAACCTTTAGGTAGCAACTCACCATCCCCAGCCGAGTGCAGAGCCTTATTTCTTCCAGGCGCCCAGGATTTAATAGGAGATTGGCAACCGGGTGAGGCTATACGAAGAACTTATCGGTATCCTGAACTGCAAACCATCGCTGCTGGAACTGACCCACGTTGCACGCATTTTCTCAGCCAGTATATAGAAAACAAGTCTCTTTCCTCATCCAAACTGAACGCTCGGGAATTTAAAAATCCGCTCAACTGTACTCTTTTATGTACGGCAGCCAGATTAGAAAATCAGGCAGAAGGCGCAAACCGAGTGGAAATGTTACTCAATAAGGGCATAAAGCCTAATGGTTGCAACGGATTTGACACTCCATTGCACAGCGTCACAAGGCCAGGCAATCTGGCTGCGGTAGAAGCCTTGCTGCGTCACAGGGCCAACGTCAATGCGCGAAACGGGGCGGACGAAACACCTTTGCATTTGGCAGTTAAGAACGGCAATCTGGCTGTGGTAGAAGCCTTGCTGCGTCACAGGGCCAACGTCAATGTGCGAAACGAGACGGGCAAAACACCTTTGCATTTAGCAGTGAAGAACGGCAATCTGGCTGTGGTAGAAGCCTTGCTGCGTCACAGAGCCAACGTCAATGTGCGAAACGGGGCGGGCAAAACACCTTTGCATTTGGCAGCTGAAAATGGCCAAATCGCAATTTGTCGGCATCTCCTCGCTCGAGGGGCTTTTCCTGGAGCAAAAGATGAGCACGGAAAAACCCCCTTAGAATTGGCTAACTCATTGCAGGACAATGAAACGAGAGGGCGGATACGCGCCGAATTTCGTCGATTCAGAACTTTGAAGCCATTTGCTCATCTTCTGCAGGGATGGGCTCAAAATTTTAGAAAATTTCGGAGATGGATTCAGGAAACACCTCTCAGAATGAGAGATATTTCGCTAATATCTAAGCGGTAAATAAATCCTTTAATTTTTCGTAAAAGGATCGATGGATGGGAGTATTGTGTTCTCCACAAAGTTCTGCAAATTCCTCCAGCTTTTTGCGCTGTTCACTATTTAAGTTTGTCGGAACTTCCACCTGGACCTTCACATGCAGATTGCCGTGACCGGGACCGTGCAAAATAGGCATTCCCTCATTTCGAATTCGAAATAGCGTGCCGTTCTGCGTCCCGGCTGGAATTTTTAAGGCAGCCGTATTCTTTAAAGTAGGGACCCGAACCTCTCCTCCCAATACCGCTGTGGTAAAGGCCAGCGGGATTTCGCAGTAAAGGTCCGATCCATCTCGTTGAAACATCCTATGTTCCTGAATATGGATTACGACATAGAGATCACCCGGTGAACTCCCTCGAATGCCGGCTTCGCCCCCACCTGATGAGCGTAGTCGGGAGCCGTCCTCTATCCCGGCAGGAATTTTTAATTTGATTCGAGAAGTCTTTTCCAAACGGCCTTCGCCCCCACAGGATCGACACGGTTTTTCGATAATACGACCTGTTCCCTGACAGGTGGGGCAAGTCTGTGCCACTTGAAAAAACCCCCTCGTCGCCACTACTTGTCCCCGACCGTGGCACATGGGACAGACAATCTCTTTCGAACCGGTCTGCGCGCCCGTTCCGCTACAAGAATCGCAGGCGTCCAGCTTCCGAATTTCAATTTCCTTTTCGCATCCTATGGCTGCTTCTTCGAGGGAAATCCGCATGTCGTAACGGAGATCAGCCCCGCGCTGACGCCCGGTTGCATCACCGCGGCCTCCGCCAAAAAATTGTTCGAAAATACCTCCTCCCCCTTCTCCGCCGAAAACTTCGCGGAAAATATCGAAGGGATCGTGAACGCCGCCGCGAGCGAAACCGCCTCCTCCTTGTTGAAAGGCGGCGTGCCCATAGCGATCGTATGCGGCTCGCTTTTCCGGGTCCATCAGCACATCATAAGCTTCGCCTACTTCCTTAAAGTGCTCTTCGGCTTTATGGTCGCCGGGATTTTTATCGGGATGAAATTTGACTGCAAGCTTACGATATGCACGCTTGATTTCCTCGGCGCTCGCATTTTTTGAAACGCCAAGGACCTCGTAATAACCCTTTTTTTCCCTCATGAATTTGCAGCCCCTTTGGAGACCACCACAGTTGAAGGGCGTAAGAGTCTATCCCTGAGCTTGTATCCACGCCTGGTTTGGCGGATTACGTATCCATCCTTTACCTCATCGCTGTATTCGTGACTGACCGCATCATGAAGATTGGGATCAAAGAGGCAGCCAACCGCTTCGATGGCCTGCACGCCGTTTTCTTTGAGGAAATCAATGAGCTGTTTTTGCACCATGCCCATACCGAGCAAAATACTTGAGGCATCGGGGGTATTTTTAGCAGCCTCCAGGCCGAGTTCAAAATTATCGACGATGGGCAGGAGGCGTTCTAAAAGCGCTGCGTTGGCATATCGAATCGCATCTTCTTTTTCTCGAACGATCCGTTTACGGAAGTTGTCCAGTTCAGCTTGGCACCGCAAGGCGAGGTCCTTATATTTTTCCATTTCGAGCTTAACCGCTTGGAGTTCGGAAGCCCCCGCCGCCGGCGACGTGGCCTCTCGAGCAATTGCATCGTCCGCACCCGAAAGTTCTTCTTTTTTGGCTGTATCTTCCGGCACCGACGCTTTGACTTCGTCCGCGTGGTTTTGAGCAGATTCGGATTTATTCATAACTTCCTGATAGCAATAAGAGTGATGTCATCGTGTTGCGGATAATTGCCCGCAAAGCCTTTAAGATCTTCCGTTAATCGTTTGACCACACCCGCCGCACCTTCTACGGCGCTGTCCTGAAGCCCTTGGATCAAGCGGGGCATCCCAAATTCCTGGCCCGTTTCTTCCAACGCTTCTGTGGCTCCGTCCGTATAAAGTAATAAACAGTCGTTTGGGTTCAGACGAAACGAAAAATCCGCGCATACTCTATCGAAGACCTCGCCGCTGTCAATTCCCAGGGCCATTCCTTTGGGAGTCAATTTTTCGACTGTTCGTGTATCAGCCCGATACAGTAGGGGCGCATCATGCCCCGCCCGGGCTAAAGTAACGGTGCCCTGCTGAACATCAAGGATGAGGTAAGCCATACTAATGAACATATCTTCTTTGATGTCAGGATAAAGCTGACTGTTTACTCGGCTGAGAACTTCCTTGCTCGAGAGAGCGTGGGGGGCCTGGCTTCGGATGACGCTTCGGCACATAGCCATAATGAGCGAGGCGGGTACGCCCTTTCCAGAAACATCCGCAATGGCAATGCCAGTGCGATACTGATCGACAGTGATATAATCATAATAATCGCCACTTACATAGCGCGCTGGAATGTTGAGGCCACTGATTTCATAACCGGGGATCGATGGAGGCGCCGAAGGAAGGAGAATACCCTGAATTTCGCGGGCAACTTCAAGGTCATGTTGAAGCCGCTTTTTCTCTCCGGCTTCGTAATAAATGATTTCGTTGTAAAGCGCAAATGCGGATTGCTCTGTGATAGTGCCAAAGATCTCCAGATCGCTTTGCGTAAAAGGTGTGTTCATGGGGCCATTGGCAAGCACAAGGATGCCTAGTGTTTTCCGACAATAGATTAGCGGAGCCACCACCGCCGAATGCGCGCGCACCGGTGAGTCGATAGGGTTCAATTGGCTGAGTTCTTCCGCATCAAACAGCCTGGCTTTCCCCGCACTCCACACCCCACCTAAAAGGCTCTCGTCTCTATTGACACTGTGCAAACGGAGGTAACTCTCCAGGGCGATAGGCACTGTGGCTGCCTGCTCTAAAATTCGCGCAGGCACCTCGACTACGGGTGGACACGCGTTGGAAATGTAAGCTGGCACAAGAAGCGAATCACTTCTATCCACCAAATAAAGACACCCGCCGCGTGCTTCCAAAATGCGAATGGCTCCTTCCACAATAAACCGATGGAGTTGGGAAGACCGAACTCCTTCGGAAAAGGCTTCACCCAAACCGTGCAGAAAATTAAAGACACGTGCCTCTTCCACTTGAATGGCAGCTCGAGATTTCTCCAATTCATTAATTTTCCGAGTAAAGAAATTTATTACTGCCAACAGTGCCGCCGAAAGCAGCAAAAATAGAACCGTTAGAATGTAAACTTCAGGGGGCTGCGAGGTGATACTGGAGAAGTCCAAATCAATTCCTCCTTTTCCATAAAAGGTGGGTGCTGATGGATTTTTGGGATCTTCTTTGTAAGATACGGATATTCATATTGGTTACGGAGCATGTTTCCAATATGGAAGGCAGAAAGATCTCACCCTTTCGCCCTTCTACACCCGTCCGTTGCGGATTTGTCCCGCCTCCCCCCTTATCGCCAGGGATATTTCGGGTCCCTCTCCACTGCCACCTTCCATTTGTGGGACTTACGGGAATGCGCCCGGCTAAGCCCCTTATTTGTAAGGTAACCCAAGTTGGGAGATTCCGCAATGAGGAAAATTCAATCTTCTGGGGATGAAATATGCAGGACACGAATCACCATCCTAAAAGTCCGAATATTTTTTGGGATTTTCTTGTTTGAGATATTCAATGACATCTCTAAAGCGTTCCGCATTTTCTGATCGCGCCGCAACCAAAGCTTGATGGGCGGTCAGGATAATTTCGCGCGAAGCGTCCGGATTTTTAGGTTTTGCCTCTTCCAGGGCATGGGCATCGGGCGCAGGCGGTGCATTTGCATCTCCGGGCTTCCGAACATTAAAAAGTTGAGCGAGTCCCAGGCTTTCCAAAAGATTGCTATTCCGATCGTTGACGTTGATCACCTCAAGGGAACCTTGCCCAATGTCTCGCAGCCGCAGAGCAATGCCTGCGAGAGTTCCCATAAAGGTTGAATCCATGAGTTCACACTTCTCAAGGTCCACAACAAAAATGCGAAACCCCTTTTGTAGCATGCGCTTTGAAAATTCCTTCAAACCAGGACTATTTTGAAATGTGCCTCGGCTCTCGACACGAATCCACGCCTCTTGACCGAAGCAACCGACTAAGATTGAAGGAACGGCACTCACATGCTGGAGTCACTGCTTAGCTATCGATTAAACCTGCTTTTTCCCTCTGTCAATTTTAGTCTTACGGTATCCTTCACAAAAGCTTCGAAATCCGTTTCATAGAGTGGTGCTAAAGCTCAATAAATCGGATGAGGACTTTTGAAGGGGGGATTTTCTTCCGCGAAAAAATTCCTCCACGACCACGCACCGCTACCTCATTTGTCACGGCGGGTCTGCCCCTTTTCTCCGCCTGTCCACCAAATAAAATTCCATTCGCTTTCTCTGGCAGCTATTTCCAAAGGAAGGATTGGCGGAATGCCACAATCTTTTTATCGACAATGAGCAATATTCGCCAGGCTAGCGGCTTTCCAAATTCCAAGTAGTTGCTCCCCAGTACATTGAATTCGGATCTATAAGAACCGGATGCATTTGGATAGTATCGTTCCATGGCCTGAACGTGATTGCTGAGGGCGGCCTGGTAATATTCGTACCGCACTGTCACATTAGCCTTTACTGAGGTTCTCCAATAAACTGTGGTGTAGTTTCCTCGCAACTCATCAAATTCCAATTGAGAGATCGCGGGGTAATTATAATAGAAACGCTCGAAATTAATGGTGTCGCTAGTGGTGGGCGGGAAGTAAGTTGGTTCGTTAAAGAATTGAATGATTTTTCTGAGCTGAAAACGGTCATCGAGCTGAAGAGGCAGCGTTTTGGGGTTAACAAGCTCAACTACTGGGGGTTGAGTGGCGCAACCCGCAAGGGAGAGAAATAAAAAAATCAGAAAGACAGGACGCTGGAGCATGATCGGTGAGGGTGGATATGAAAAATTGCACTGATGGTTTATCTTTTACCGGCGAAGGAGATCCGGCACAGGCATGTCCGATACTTGAAGAGACTTTACAACACAGGCAATGAAATTTTGGTTTTTTGCAATTTACACGTTTATGGTGGGCGCGACAGTGGGTTCGTTTCTAAACGTTTGTATTTACAGGCTGCCGAGGAATATTTCCCTTTGGAGGCAATGTCGCTCGTTTTGTCCTCTCTGCCAAAAGATACTGAAATGGAGGGTGTTAGTTCCGATTTTCAGTTGGTTATTTTTAAAGGGACGTTGTGCGGAGTGTTGCGGCGCCATCTCGTTTCGATATATTTTTGTGGAAATTTTGAGCGGGGGGCTTTTTGCATTTTTTTGGATGACTTTCGACTTTCCTCAGAGCGCGGCATTCTGCTTGCTGGGCGCTTTGTTAATTACAGCTACATTTTTGGATCTGGAAACCCTGACGATCCCCAATCCGCTCACAATAGGTGGAGTCCTAGCTGGCCTTGCCTTAAGTGTCATCTCTCCCGCCGCATTGGGGGAGCAGTCAGCAAATTCAGCGGTGTTGAAGGCAACCACGGGTGCTATAATGGGATATTTGCTTCTTTGGGGCGTCTTGGAGGCAGGCAAGCTTTGTTTTGGCCACGCACAATATCGCTGGAAGGTTCCGCAGAAGTTTTGCTTTCTCCAAGATGGAGAAAATACGATCTTTGAATGCGCAGGCGAAAGGTGGAAGGGGGAAGAGATGTTTGTAAGGAAAAGCGATGAATTGATCATTGAGACAGACTTTTGGCAAACGCCGATGGGTGCGTGGAGGGGAGACGGGACAATTCGTCTGAAAGGCAATTGCTTATGCACTCTTCAAGGGAAACTCGCGCTTCGGGGGGGACAGCAAATTTGCGGTGAGGCTGTTGCAATCCGAGTGCCGCGGGAAGCTCTGGGCTGGGGCGATGTGAAGTTGCTTGCAGCCATCGGTGCATTTATTGGTGCAAGCGGAGTCTTATTCACCGTTTTTTGTGCCTCTTTATTGGGAGCGTTTGTTGGGCTCTGGCTTCTTCTTTTTCGGGAATGGAATAACCGTCCCATTCCTTTCGGACCGTTTCTGGCCGCAGGAGCGTTCACGTGGATTTTGGCGGACAAACTCTTTGGAACCTCTATGTTGTCCCACCTACCATTCAGACTGTAACCATGTCGAACCCTTCCCAAGCTAAGGTCTTTTTCCCGAGGCTCGTCCAAGCTGCTTGGACCCCATACATGCAAATGGCTCCCTTTTTGAAGCCTTATTGGCGGCGTTTTTTCTTAGCATTTGTCTGTGGCGGCGGCTATGCGGCACTCAATGGCTGCCTCCCATTGATTATCAAATATGTAGGGGAACGTGTTTTTAAAGGCAACGCCACTCAGGCGGAACTCTTGGAGGCGGCGGCTCACAATCAAGGTTTACGTCTGACCACATCCATTATTTTGATCTGTCTATCGATCCCGCTGACGATGATCGCCAGAAGCATCCTTTCGTATCTAAACACCTACTGCATGACATGGGCCAGCCTTCGCGTTCTCAGTGATATGAGGCAGCGGCTCTTCCGACATCTCATGTGTCAGTCGCTGGACTTCTACAACCGAGTCAAGGCGGGCCGACTCATCTCTCGCGTCATGAATGATGTCAATAATGCGCAGGGGGCTCTGATCACCATTGCTTCCGATGTCATCAAAGCGCCACTCTCCGTGATAGTGGGTATTTTTGTCTTAATCCGAATCGATTGGAAATTTAGCTTCACTACTCTCGTATTACTTCCCATTTGCATGATCCCGGTGTTAATCTTTGGAAGAAAAGTACGTCAAGCGGGTAGGGCGGAGGATCACGAAGCAGGTACTATGTCTGTAATTCTGCAGGAATCATTCACTGGCATTCGGATGATCAAAGGTTTCGGGCGGGAAGAATATCAATCCCAGCTTTTTAAAAAATCCAGCGAAGCCCAATTTAGAAACAGCTTAAAAGTGAGAAAAAGCGTTGAAATTGTGCAGCCTTTGATTGAGAGCGTCTCCGCGGTGGGGGTTTCTTTCGCCCTTCTCTACGTTTATTACGAACAGATGTCCGCCGTAAAATTTTTGGCTTTGCTCGCCGGGCTTTTCCTCCTGTACGAACCGGTGAAGCGTATTAGCAGAATCCCCCTTCAGCTACAAAAATGCATCACTTCCGCAACGAATGTTTTTGAACTTCTCAAGCTAGCCCCTTCCATTCAGGATAAGCCCCACGCCCAGGAACTCATCAATCCGCAAGGCCACATTGAATTTCGAAACGTCTCATTTTCATACACCCCGGAAAAGAAAGCCTTGTCAGACATTTCGCTTTCCATTCTTCCAGGATACCAGTATGCCCTCGTGGGAGCCAGTGGTGCCGGCAAAAGCACCATACTTTCCCTCCTCTTGCGTTTCTATGACCCACAGGAGGGCCATATTTTTTTTGATGGAAAAGACATTTCCAGTCTCACTCAAAAGTCTCTGCGTGACCATATCAGCCTGGTGAGCCAGGACATTTTCCTTTTTCATGACACCATTTACGAAAATATTCGTTACGGTCGTCTGGACGCCACCCGGGAAGAAATTGAACATGCGGCTCGCTTGGCATTTGCTCACCATTTCATCCTCGAACAACCTCATGGTTACGATACCATTATCGGAGACAAGGGGTGCCAACTTTCCGGAGGTCAACAGCAGAGACTTTCCATCGCCCGGGCGATTCTCAAAAATGCTCCTGTCCTCTTGCTGGACGAAGCTACATCCGCATTGGATTCGGAATCCGAGCACATGATACAATCCGCACTGGAACGCTTGACGCAAGGCCGCACCACCATCGCCATCGCTCATCGCCTTGCGACTATCCTGAAATCCGACCGCATCATAGTCATGGCAGATGGCCAGATCCTCGAAGAGGGCCCCCACCTTCAACTGCTCGCTAAATCCACAGTCTATAAAAAGCTCTATGAGCTTCAATTTCTCAGTCACGCCGCAGAATTAGTGTCCAGAGACTCTTAATATCCTTTCCTTTTCTATGAAACTTACTCGCGCGCTCATTTCAGTCTCCGATAAAACCGACCTCATCCCCTTTGCGCGCAAACTAAGCACATTCGGCATCGAAATCATATCGACCGGAGGAACTGCCAAGGTACTCCAAGCCGAAGGAATCCCGGTGACGGAAATTTCCAAATTTACAAATTCTCCGGAGATTTTGGAGGGACGCCTGAAAACCTTGCATCCAAAGGTCCATGGCGGATTGTTATATCTGCGCGAGAGCACAAAACATGTCAAAGAGGCGCAGAGCCAGGGGATTCAACCCATTGATCTCGTTGTGGTCAATCTCTACCCCTTCGTCGCAACGATTTCAAAGGAAGGCGTCACCCTCGAAGAAGCCATTGAGCAAATCGACATTGGCGGGCCGGCTATGATTCGAAGTGCCGCTAAAAACTATCAAACAGTAACAGTGGTCACTGATCCCGATGACTATGCCTCCGTATTGGAAGATTTGGAGGAGGGGGAGGGCGCCACCACACGGAAATTGCGTGAGCGACTTGCCATAAAGGCATTTGCAACCACGTCTTCCTACGATGCCGCAATTACTCACTATCTCAATCGGGAGCAAGAAACCAATAGCGCATTTACCTTGGAGCTTCCTCTCGCCGGTCGGTTGCGATATGGAGAAAATCCTCACCAAAACGCGGAACTTTATGGAAATTTTTTCGACTATTTTGAAAAGCTCCACGGCAAGGAACTCTCCTACAACAACATTTTGGATATTGGAGCCGCTTCGGAATTAATTTCGGAATTCGTCAAACCAACTGTCGCAATTCTCAAACATACGAATCCCTGCGGCGTCGCATCGGATCCCGACCTAAAAGAAGCCTGGTTAAAAGCATTCGCAACGGATAAGCAGGCCCCTTTCGGAGGCATTATCATTGCAAACAGGCCGGTCACCCTGGCACTGGCAAAGGCGATCGCCGAGATTTTCAGCGAAGTCATTATCGCACCCGACTTTGAAGCGGATGCGCGCTCCTTGTTGCAGAAAAAAAAGAATCTCCGACTCATGCGGGTTCTTCAGCTTCCAGCCGCAGGAGCACGTGAAATCCGATCGATTCCTGGCGGTATCCTGGTCCAGGACGCTGATTCAGCCGGTTTGGGAGAGCTCGAACATAAAGTGGTTTCCTCCCGCCCTCCTGACAGAAATGAATTGGAAGCGATGGAATTCGGATGGAAGGTAGTAAAACACGTCAAATCGAATGCTATTGTTTACGCGTCAAAGGACTGTACCTTAGGGATTGGAGCGGGACAAATGTCTCGAATCGATTCGTCCCGCATTGCCGCTTGGAAAGCACAGGAAGCGGGGCTTTCCTTAAAAGGAAGTGCTGTCTGTAGCGACGCATTTTTTCCATTTGCCGACGGCTTAATCGCCGCAGCCGATGCCGGAGCTACCACAGCCATCCAACCCGGCGGGTCAGTACGAGATGCCGAGGTCATTGAGGCCGCCAACCAACGCGACATGGCCATGATTTTTACAGGCACTCGCCATTTCAAACACTGACGGCCTCAGTTCTTTCGCTATTCCAACCAATGTCTAAAATTCTCCTAGGGGTCAATATCGACCATGTTGCCACGCTGCGCCAGGCTCGGTATCGGGACAATTGGGAAAGCAGCCTGGCCGAACCGGATCCCGTAGCAGCAAGTTTAGCTGCGGAAGAGGCGGGTGCCACATCCATCACTGCTCATCTCAGGGAGGACAGGCGCCACATCCAAGAGAGAGACATTCAGCGACTGCGCGAATGCATCACCACAAGACTCAATCTGGAAATGGGCAACTGTCCGGAAATCGTAAAGATAGCGCTCAAAGTAAAACCGGATGACGTGTGCCTGGTTCCTGAAAAACGACAGGAGCTCACCACGGAAGGCGGTTTGGACTGTGTGTCAAGGTACGATGCATTGCTCCCGACAGTTACGACGCTTCGCGACTCAGGCATTAAGGTGAGCATGTTTATCGAACCTGATTTAGCGCAGGTGGCAGCCGCGGCACGCTTGGGGGCGCCCTGTGTCGAATTTCACACCGGCGCCTTCGCCAATGCTGAAGCTTCCGGAGTGGAAGCCGAGTGGGATCGCTTAGTCCATGCAGCCCGTCTCGCTCATGATCTCAATCTTCGTGTCCATGCCGGTCATGGAATTAACTACACGAATATTAAACGATCAGTACGGATTCCCTATCTTTATGAATTAAATATCGGGCACTCGATTGTTGCGCGTTCCATATTCGTCGGAATGAAAAACGCCGTCCACGACATGCTCCAGTTGATGCAGGAGGGTTCTGAACAACCCTTGTAGCCTGTGTAGCCTGTGCTCGAGAAGTCCGGTCGATACTTGACAAATGAGCTTAGAGAGACAATTGGCTATCGACTTGGAAAAGCTCCGAGCAGAAGACTTATTCCGTTCCCTGCGTCCTCTACAAGCCAAACGGGACGTCCACATACGCAAAGAAGGACGCCAGCTCTTAAATTTTTCCGCTAATGACTATCTGGGTCTCGCAAGTCATCCGAAGCTCTTGGAATCCGCTCTAAAGGCCGGACAGCTTTATGGATTCGGCTCAGGCGCCTCGCGCCTGATTTGCGGTTCGCTGCCACCCCACGAAGAATTGGAAGTGGAAATCGCTTCCTGGAAAAACTGCGAGGCCGCGCTTTGCTTTTCCAGTGGCTATGCGGCCGCTATCGGCGCTTTGCCGGCCTTGGCCGGCGCCGAAGACGTGATCATTCTCGACAAGCTAGTCCACGCATCCCTGGTGGATGGAGCACGGTTCAGCGGCGCTCATCTGCGAGTTTTTCCGCACAATGATTTGGAGCGACTTCGCAGCCACTTAATTTGGGCTCGCAAAAAATTCCCTCGCCAACGAGTCCTCATTGTCACGGAATCCGTCTTTAGCATGGATGGCGATCGCTGCCCTTTGAAGGAGATCATAGCGTTGAAAAACGATTTCGGTGCAGTTCTGGTTTTGGATGAAGCGCACGCTATCGGTGTAATAGGCAAAACCGGAGCCGGTCTCACGGAAGAGATTGCTTGCAACGGCGGTGGAGTGGAAGTGCAAATAGGCACCCTGAGCAAGGCGGTTGGGGCGTCGGGGGGCTATGTTTGCGGGAATCGAAATCTCATTGACGTGTTAATCAATCGAAGCAGAAGCTTCATTTTTTCCACCGCACCTCCGCCTTGTATAGCAGCAGCAGCCCTTGCAGGCATTCAAATCATCCGCACGGCGGAGGGGGCTCGCTTACGAAACCAGCTTTGGAACAATATCCATCTTTTTTTCCGAAATTTGAATATCTCTCCCGCAGAAAGTCCAATTGTCCCTTGGATCATTGGTTCCGAAGCAGCCGCACTGGAAACCGCGCGCTGTTTGGAAAATGAAGGATATCTTGCGCCCGCAATTCGCTATCCAACTGTCGCCAAGGGGAGGGCACGTATTCGCTTTACCTTAAGCGCGGCTCATATGACGGACGAAATCGAGCAACTCGGACGCTGCCTGTTCCAGTTCCGTCATAAAGTCGCGTAATTTTTCCATGAATAAATTTGGCACCCCCTATTGGGGAATAACGGATTGCGTCGAGGATCAATTGCCAGCCATATCCCCTGCATCAACCCACTCAAAATGACGAAGGGCCTTTTTTTGGCCCTGTTCTTAGCCAGGCGGATACCATGTTCGCGATACAGGGATTGAACCTGTGACCCCTGCCCGTGTCAACAATGCTCCTATAGAAGCTAGCAGGTCCTGATAGTAACCCTCTCACGTTTGCCGATGTTTCATCTTGAAAATTTTGAAAATTTAAACTCTGTTTTCTTTTTGCGTAAGTCCTGTTAAAGTGATCTACAGATCCCTCGAAGTACTTTGCGGCAGACGTCAGCCAGTCGCCAACGCCAAAAGGACAGGGTGCAGAACTCCTCTAAATACCATTTCAAATAATGCAATTGAGGCAAAGGATCGCTAAAGATACCAAATCGCGTCACATGGAATGCATGCCGGGCAACATTGGATTCTATGAAGCGAAAAGTATGCTTCCACGTCCCAAAATGGAGAGCCATATACTCTTTTGCTTGTGCATCCTGGATTCTTCCTTGTTTCCAGATCCAACTTGAAGAGAGAGTTCGCCGTTTTGCACAATCCACAGCCCAGTTGTTTTTCCAAAATACAGGAAAAGGAAGATGATTTTTCTTCATCAACTTCTGAATATGCCGTGTTAGCAATGTCTCGTCGAAAGAAACCCACATGGGAAATTCTAGTTTCTTTTGGCAACCGGGGACTTCTAAGAAAAAATCATTGATCTGCGGTGTATTTCGATAAAGTACGAAAGGGCCTCCGACGGTGTTCCGTTTTGTGGAAATTATCGAATATTTTTCCAGAATCTGATCGGTAAAAAATTCCCGCAAGCGTCCCCAAAGAATATCTACATCACAATGGCCCCAAAAGTCATATCCATGGAGATAATCAGCAAAAATCTTGCCATAAAGGGGACGTAAATCGCATTGGGAGTAGTTTTCTTTTTGCACATCAAATCCAGTTGCTACTTGAGCTCGCTTAAGAATTTCATACAGGCCCATTTTTTCAGAATGCACATTGGAGGGAACCTCCCAAGGGAGAGACACCTTTCCTAAGAGGAGCCACGTGATATCGGCATTAAGTCGACAAGACTCCAAAAATAACGGCATCCATTTTGGCCACGGCCCAAAAAATGGAGCGATCACCAATATGGAAGGGGAAGTGTGCATTGCCAATCGGGAATTTGTGATTAAATCAACCCGTATTCACGAAAAATTGTGCGAAAGAATGGAATCCACCTTTTTTCCCAATAGCTTCGGCGACACAGTTCCGTTAGATGCCATCTCCAGTAATGGAACTGCGAAAACGCTCTATGTGATATTCCAAATCGGGTGATATGTAACGGTGCACCAGGTAAACCTAGTTCGATTGAGCGGAAGTTATGCTTCCATTCCGCAAAATGGATATATGCGCGCTCGTGACCACTTGCATCCAAAACCCGCCCGTCACTCCACATCCAGCCGTGCGGGCGTTCCCGCAGCTCGAATAAATCTACTGCAACCATATCATCCCAAAAGACCCGAAATGGAAGGCGATTTTCCGCTATTAGCGAACGTATATGGTTTGTTATTAATAGTTCCTCGAAGGAGTTGTTAGTTGGAGATTCCAGCCAAAGTTGACAATCACGAACACCAAGGAAAAAATCATTTACCTCCGGCAGATTCCGATAGAACGCCAAATATCCACTCATTCGGTGCTGCATTGAAGAGATAATCGAGTACTCAGAAAAAACTTTATCCGTAAAGAACTTTCGAATCCGTCCAAAAAGAATATCAATATCATAATATCCCCAAAAATCATATCCATTGATGTAATCCGCAAAAATTTTCCCATAGGCAGGTCTCAGATTACATTGAGAATAACGACCTTTTTCCCGACCCTTTTCCACATTGAATCCAGTAGCCGTTTTGGCTCGCTCTAAGAATTCGGCCAGTTCCATTGGCTGAAATCGAACGTTAGGAGGTAAATTCTGAGAAAGAGAAGGTTTCCCTAAAAGAAGCCAGTCGATATCGGAATTTAACCGACAAGATTCCAAAAAAGCAGGCATCCACTTGGGCCATGATTCGAAAAACGCAGTAGTAATCATCAGAATGGAAGGAACGGAATTCATGACTGGTTTTAACCGGTTCTATTGTATTGAATTATTCTAAGACGGCAATAGGGAATCATTAGCCCGAAAATTTTTATAATTTCGGGCTCCTTTTTGAAACAGTGCTCCAATTCCCGAAAAGATAAATTACCTGCGGGAGCAAGGGCGGCAGGTGACTTTATCGTATGGTATCCGTAGCTACCGAAACACCCGAAATTAATTTAATTCGAATAGCAGGCGTGCAACCCAGGAGGACACGACGTTCTGGAAAACAAAGTCCGGAGCCGGTATCAGCGTTCATTAAAATTAGCCGCCCGTCGAGGCTGCCCGAGCTGTTGACCGGGCCTATTTAAGATATGGCGTTGGCGCCGTAATATTCCACTTTCCGTCGAAGTTGACGCATTTCGTAGGCGGATCGACTTTCGAAGTGCGCAATTGAACGGAATTTTTTCCCTCAACAACTCGTTGTGAAGGGCGCTGAAAAAGAAAAAGAAGGTTAATTGGGGCGTTGATGTAATCGTCCGGTTGGCAGCCTAAATTTTGGAGGCGCTACCGCTCCGTGATGCAGAATAAACAAAATAATTACAAACCCGGATTGACAGATTTTGATTAATCCAACCCTATACACAAAATTCCTGATACGTCCGCGCGACCTTGTTTCCCATCGAAAGAGCCAGGCTTGCATCGATGACCTTCGTCGCCTGATCCAGGACCGTGATGGTACTTTCTGAGCCTTTGGTTTCGGTGACGGTAATTTTCTCAGGAGAGTAGGCGTATGTCGTTTCAGATATCTTTTGATTGTTCGCATTCTGGACAAGGAAGCTGGTAGTACGACCTAATGCATCTTGGGTAAGAATTTGTTTCTCTCCTTTGGCATTAGTGAGTGTAGCCGTATTGCCATTGTAAGCGATAGTGGTCCATCTCTCGTATAGATGTATTTGGTCTCGCCGCCTTGAGGATCGATATAGGTGGTAATTTCTCCGCCGGGCCCATGGATCACTTTTTCGCTGTGGAGTTTTGAGCCAGGGGTGCCGTTTCCTGAAATTTTCTTTTGGCTGACAAGAAGGCCTTGCTCATTGTAAGTGTGTTCCACGGTGGCTTCATTAGGGGTTCCGGCTGCTATTTGCTGTTTTTTGAGAAGTCCCCGCAGTTTTTCCTGAGCGTCCGCCGGGTAATAGGTGTTGCGGATGTCGAAGACCACCTTGCCTTGCGTTTTGTATTCCATGCGAGAGGGGAGCCGGGGATTGCTGCTCTCCTCATAGAAGGCGGAAACTTCATTCCCAAGGGGATCTTTCACGGAGGTGAGAAGGTTTTTGTCGTTGTATCCGAATTTTGTCACCGCTGTCTTGCTCGCTCCCTCTCCGGTAAGGTCTCCAATAAGGGTCTTTTTCTGTGAGATTGCCTTTTGTGTCGTATTTAAATCGGCTAATGAGTCCGCGTTCGTCGGTGTACTCTCGCTCCAATCGCTCTTTGAGTTCCGCCAACTTTTGTAGTCGAGGTTCTCTTGAGACGCCATTTTTGTAACGTACTAACACATTTTTGAAGCGCGAAATCCAATAAGTCGATTCGTATTCTTCTCGAAGTTTTGCGATCTCGTATTCAGTATACCAGGGGACCCATTTGTGCGCCGCGGCATGTTCCCTCAGTTTATTTACAGCCAAACCCCCGCCCATTTCAACGGTCTCACATATCCAGCTCCCTATCTGAAAATATTTCGACAAATGCCGCTTGAACGCGTACCTCTCAACGTTCATGAGCAGCCAAAATTTGGATGTACCTTACGTGGCACACCTTGCCCGCATTGCCTTAAGTGAGGAGGAAATGGCCACCTTTCAGCCACAACTGGGTCGGGTTTTGGAGTATGTGGAACAACTAAAAGCCGTCGACGTCTCTCATGTGGAGCCAACAGCTCATGCGATGCCCGTTTATAATGTCTTTCGGCAGGATGAGCCTCAATCCGGACTTTCGAAAGCCGAAGCGTTGGAAAATGCTCCTCGCACCGCCAATGGCCTCTTTGTGGTGACCAAAGTTATGGAATAGGAATTATGGAATTGATCTCTTTGACTCTCCACGAACTGCAACGAAAATTGCAGTCCAAAGAAGTACATCCACGCGAGGTGATCGAAGCGCTGGAAACTCGGATCACCCAGGTGGAACCCAAGGTACAAGCCCTTCTTCATCGAAATTTGGAAGAGGCTTTGCGCTTGGCTGATCAGGCTGATGTTTCTTTGCCACTGGGTGGCTTACCCATCGCCATTAAAGATGCCATCCACGTACAAGGCGCCCCCTGCACCTGCGCTTCCAAAATTCTCTCCACTTATCGAGCACCCTACGATGCCACGGTCATCGCGCGACTGAAGGCAGCAGGTGCCATTCCCTTTTCGCGAACCAACATGGACGAGTTCGCCATGGGCTCCTCCAATGAGAATTCGGCTTTTCATGCCACCAATAACCCCTGGGATCTCACGCGCACACCAGGTGGTTCCAGCGGCGGTTCCGCAGCCGCTGTTGCGTCACGCGAAGCCTATGCCGCTCTAGGATCTGACACGGGAGGCTCCATCCGCCAGCCTGCGGCCCTTTGTGGCTGTGTCGGCCTAAAACCCACTTACGGTCGCGTCTCTCGATATGGCCTGATCGCCTTTGCCTCCTCGCTGGATCAGATTGGCCCTCTTGCGCGTTCCACCCGAGATTGTGCCATGATTCTTAACGCCATCGCAGGGAAAGATGCCAAAGACTCCACATCCCTCGACGTCCCAGCCGAGGATTTTACGCGGGAACTTGAACTCGGTATGAAAGGGCTCCGCATTGGAATTCCCAAAGAATATTTTATTGAAGGCATTGACCCGCAGGTGCTCTCCGCTGTGGAGAAGGGAATTCAACAATGTCGGGAACTGGGAGCCGAGCTTGTCGAAGTTTCCCTACCTCACACAAAGTATGCGGTCGGAGTTTACTACATTTTGGCGACGGCCGAAGCTTCCGCTAATCTTGCCTGTTTCGATGGGGTCCGTTACGGAATCCGTGCATCTGATCCAAAAAATTTGCTTGACCATTATCAGCGTACCCGTGAGGAAGGGTTTGGTTGCGAGGTAAAACGGCGCATCATTCTGGGAACCTATGTACTGAGTTCCGGTTATTACGATGCCTACTATATCCGTGCTCAGAAAGTACGCACTCTCATCCGTCGGGACTTTAACAAGGCGTTCCAACACGTTGACGCCCTTGTCTGCCCAACCTCGCCTGATGTCGCATTCCGCCTGGGCGAACGTCTCGACGATCCGCTCCGCATGTATTTGGCAGATATTTTTACGATTGCTACCAATTTGGCAGGGATTTGTGGAATCAGCGTGCCTTGCGGATTTGCCACTGTGGAGGGTTCGCGGCTCCCTGTCGGGTTGCAATTCCTGGGAAACGCGCTCGAAGAAACCAAACTCTTGCGCATTGCAAATGCTTATGAGTTAGCAGCAGGTTGGAGATCTCAAGTTGCTCTGATTTAGATTTTTAGTTAAAGTGGTGTACATTCCCCCCTATGCCCGAGGTCTTTCGATCTGTCGTTTTGTTACTGATCTTTTTGGTCCCGGGCTACGTTTGGCACGTCGTAGAATCTCAGTTCGTTTATCACGATCAGCAGCTTCAATGGGAAAAATTTGCTCTGAAGTTAATTACTCGGAGTACCTTCATCAGTATTTTTTTTGCGGATGCGATTTACAAAGCCTGGTGGTCTCAAGCGTGGGATTCCGTCCATTTCGGATTCGCTGCCTTGGAGTTGTTTTTCCTTGTGCCGATAGCAATTGGCTTTCTTTGGGGGCTCTTTCTACAAAGGGGGTGGATCGGCAAACTCCTCGGCAAGATAAACTTGCCACTTTTCAGCCTCAATCAGGTTCCTACGGTTTGGGAAAAGCTCTTGTCAACACCGCTGGATAACTGGGTCATTATTACTCTGAAAACCGGAGCGCAGATCCGCGGCTACATGGGAAAACGCTCGATGATATCCTCCCACCATAAAAATCGTGATCTTTACATCAGTCATGTCCTGAGGCGAAAGTCGGAAGATTCCCAGGACGAATGGGGCCTTGCTGACGATACGAATGGCGTTTATATTGCTGCTGACGAGATCAGCACTATCGAATTTATTAAAAAAAAACAGGAGGCTTATGAAACAAGCAAAAAATGAATGCAACAGCTTTATAAATAAATACATACTTTCATCCAGCCTTCTTAATAAGGAGTGCTTCACTAAAAATCTCACCCCTCCTCCAAAGGAGGTCCCCAATTTGACTTCTGCGGTCATCCCTCCGCCTGGTCCATCAACAGGACATCCCGGGCCCGCAAACCAACCCGACGGCAGAAAATAAACGAAAAGTCTCTTGGGGATTTGCCTCCCCCGCCTTTTTGTCCCACGTCCGGCAGCTAGAGCATTTTTAATTAAATAATTAGTTGAGTCTGAAAAAAGCGTTTGAGCTAGTAAACATCAATGTGTGCGGGTATTTTGATGGTAAAATTT
>PSRL01000003.1 GCA_003176035.1 Verrucomicrobiota bacterium | reverse complement strand
CAATTTGGCTACCACCGGAAGGGTGACCGTCGCAACCGCCACTCCGAAAATACCCAGCGGAAGTTGCATGAGGCGAAATGCATAACTGAGCCAGCTAATAGGTCCATCGCCAAGCCATGAAGCGAAGATGCTATTGACCATGACATTGATTTGTACGGCACTGCCCGCAATGACTGCAGGCGCCATGAGCACCAAAACAGTGCGGACGCCGGGATCCTTCCAATGAAAATCGGGACGAAAGGAAAATCCCACTCGGCGAAGGGAAGGCAGTTGTACTGCCAATTGAAGGAGCCCCCCCGTTAAGGTTCCCAATGCTAACCCGATGAGCGCCTTTTCTCCAAACGACGGATCTAACCACCAACCAAAAAAAATACCGCCTATGATTGACCCCACATTAAAAAAGCTCGACGCCATCGCCGGGACGCCAAACACCTCTTTCGCATTGAGCATCCCCATCACCAATGCAGCCAGCGAGACTAAAAGAATAAAGGGAAACATGATCCGACACAGAAGAATGGTGAGCTCGCTTTTTTCCGGTGGAAAACCTGGTGCCAAAATGTCAATCAAAGGCCCGGCCGCCAAAATACCCAAGAGAGTGGTGACACTCATGAAAACAGCGGTCAGTGTGGCTACTTTTGAAGCAAGAGACCAAGCTGATGCGTCGCCCTCCGTTGCTATTTTTTTAGAAAAAACGGTCACAAAAGCCGTGGATAAGGCTCCTTCGGCGAACAGGTCTCGAAGCAAGTTGGGAGCACGAAACGCGGTTAGGAAAGCATCCATATTGCGCCCGGCTCCAAAAAAACCCGCAAAGATCAGCTCCCTCAGCAGGCCAAGTATTCGGCTACAAAAAACAGCAGCGGCAACAACCCCGGCTGCGCGAGTATTCAGGCGGTGTTCGGTCACAACAAGTAATAGAGTATGAATGTATTGGGGCTAGAGGCTGGAATGCGTTAAACTGCCGGTAGCCTTGGTGAGGCGCTCCATAATAGCTGCGCCGCAGCCAGCCGTGGGAACCCGTTCCACAAAAATGAGATCCAGCATAGCTTCATCCAGTCGCCGCAACGCATCATAAAGATTAGCCGCCGCATCCCGCAAATCTTGTTTGGTACTGAGGTATTCCACCTGGGCAAATTTCACTTTCGGTTTGTTCCAAGCCAGCAAACCCACCGATAAACCTACGGGGGGGGGCCCGCCTTCCCAAAATCGACAAGGAGTGCGAGGTGCATAATGGGATGGCAAAGAACCGGGGGTGATCTCTTCTCGTCCGCCGCCTTCCAAAACCACCGCAAATCGTTCCAACTGCTCCTTTGTAATCGGCCCCTGACGGCATAAGAGAAGATGGTCAGATTGAATGGAGACGATTGTCGATTCGATACCGTGCAGACAAGGACCCGCATCGACGATTAAGGGAATTCTTCCGTCTAGTTCGGACCTCACATGAGCCGCTTGGGTGGGACTGATGCGTCCAAAGCGATTTGCACTGGGCGCTGCCAATGGACGGTTAAAGGCGTTGATGATTTTTTGAAAGATCGGATGGGCACTGATGCGCACTGCGAGCGTGTTTTGATGAGCTGTCACAATATCCGGAACAATTTCATGTCTGGGAAGTACCAGAGTTAAAGGTCCGGGCCAAAAAACCTCAGCCAAGCGTCGGGCCAAAGGCGAGGGCTCGCACAATTTGTCGAGCCAATCCGGACTCGGCAAATGGACAATGAGGGGATCATCGAAGGGGCGTTCCTTGGCTTTGAAAATCCGCTCGCATGCCATCGGGTTGAGCGCATCGGCGGCCAATCCGTAGACGGTTTCCGTGGGTAAAGCCACTGGTTGACCGGCGGAAAGAAATCGAACAACCTCGGTTTCACAATTTTCTGTCTCAGCCGAAACAATGCGCGTCTTCAATTTATTCGAGTTTGGAATCCGTGCTCTGAGAGGTTTGTTTGTGACGAAAGGCTCCCAACGCCTGAGCGATCAGATCATCGCTACTGCTTAAAATTGCGGCTGCAAAAAGAGCGGCATTTCGCGCTCCCGCTGGTCCGATTGCAAATGTGGCTACAGGAATGCCAGCGGGCATTTGTACAATGGAAAGAAGAGAGTCCACCCCGCGCAAGATGCGGCTTTCCACAGGGACTCCCAAAACGGGCACAACCGTTTGGGCCGCCAGCATGCCTGGCAAATGTGCGGCTCCTCCCGCTCCTGCGATGATGACACGCAAGCCTCGGGAATGTGCCTCACGGGCATATTGGGCCATCAAATCTGGCGTGCGATGAGCCGAAACCACACGGCATTCATGCGGAATCCCTAATTCCCTCAGCATGAGAGATGCTTCACGCAGGGTTTCCCAGTCGGACCTACTTCCCATGACTACTCCTACTATTGGATGATCGGCGTTAACGGACATAAAGTGAGATATTGGTCATACCAAGGTGCAAAAAATTCTGCTATCGCGCGACACTGAACCACCCTGCGGTGATTATCACCTATCCTAAAACTAGAGAGACCGGCGTTGCCAGAAATTTTGGAGCCAGGCAAGGTTCTAAGCTCTTCTCTCGCAGTTTGGACTACTCCCGCCCGGTCAAGGTGTACGCATTAAATGCCATAGCAAAAAATCATCAAATTTGTAAATGTTTGCCACTTGAGCTGAAATTTGAGGAACGGTAGCTGGTTCCTCCGCAAAGAGAAGTAAAGAAAGTTAGATGATTTTCCCCAAAAAAACGTTATGAGGAAGAATATGGAGTAGAAAACATGGCTAAAGGAACAGTAAAGTGGTTCAATGATAAGAAAGGGTACGGCTTTATCACCGATCCCAATGTAGACGGCGATATATTCGTACATTTTGGTGCAATTCAAACGGAGGGTTTTCGTAGCCTTAAGGAAGGCGATGAGGTGGATTATGAGCTGATCTCGAATGAGAAGGGCCTCCGTGCAAATAACGTTATAAAAATTCCCAGGAGTGCATAATAACCTTGTTCTCATCGGATTCATGGGCTCTGGAAAAAGCTCCGTGGGCAGAAGACTCGCGGCGAAGCAGGGGAGATCGTTTCTGGACACTGATGCCGAAATTGTCACTGAGGCGGGGATGTCCATTCGGAAGATTTTTTCGCTAGAAGGCGAGTCAGCTTTTCGAGATCGGGAGACGAACATTCTGCGTCGGCTAGTGGATTATGAAGGCATCGTCCTGGCCACTGGTGGCGGGATCGTTTTGCAGGAAGAAAACCGACATCTTCTTCGCCGGATTGGCCCCGTGATTTGGTTGTACGCCAAAACTGATATTCTTTTCGAACGGGCTATGCGTTCCCAAAAACGCCCTTTGCTTCTGGTGGAAAACCCTCGCATAAAATTTGAATCTCTTTTAGCCGAGCGGGAGGCGCTTTATCGAAAAAGCGCGGATTTTCAGGTGGATTCTTCGTATTTGAATCACGAGGAAACCGCTGCCAAAATTCTTGAATTAACTTCGTCCACCGGCACTGCCGACTCCGTCGGTAATAAATAGATTTTTTGGCGCGGCGAAGCCGTTTCTCACCTTCAATCTTCCGGAAAAGGCGGTCAAAGTCCGTGAAGTCCGCCATTGACGGCTCGCTCGAGAAGCGATGTAATTTCTTTCCAGCTCAAATCAACAACTCAATATTTTGTTTCGTAATATGGTAAAAATCGGCATCAACGGGTTCGGCAGAATTGGACGGCTTGTTTTTCGCGCAATCGCAGAACAAGGACTTTTAGGAAAAACAGTTGAAGTGGCAGCGGTGAATGACTTAGTCCCCGCTGACAATCTCGCTTATCTTGTTAAGTACGACTCAGTTCAAGGGCGATTTAAAGGCGAAGTGCATAGCGAAAAATCCTCTCCTCACTTGGAAGAAGATGATCTGCTCGTAGTAAACGGCTACAAGATTAAATGCTTGGCAGTCAAAGAAGGACCCAGTGCATTGCCTTGGAAGGAGCTGGGTGTCGATATCGTCATCGAAAGTACGGGCTTATTTACAGACGCAGAAAAAGCAAAAGGACACCTTGCCGCCGGCGCGAAACGGGTAATTATTTCCGCTCCGGCCAAGGGGGAAGATATTACCATCGTCATGGGCGTCAATGACCACAAATACGACCCCAATCAACACCGCATTATCTCTAATGCAAGCTGTACGACCAACTGCCTTGCGCCAATTGTTCATGTCCTCTTAAAAGCAGGCTTTGGGATCGAACAAGGTTTAATGACCACTGTGCACAGCTATACGGCCACGCAAAAAACAGTCGACGGTCCTTCACGCAAGGATTGGAAAGGAGGGCGTTCCGCCGCAGTGAACATCATTCCATCTTCCACCGGAGCAGCACGGGCCGTGGGTCTGGTCATTCCGGAAGTCAAAGGAAAGCTGACCGGCATGTCGCTTCGTGTTCCTACGCCAACGGTGTCCGTAGTGGACTTGACTCTGCAGACAGCCAAAAAGACGAGTTATACCGAAATCTGCGCGGCAATGAAGGGGGCAAGCGAGACTGACCTCAAAGGCATCCTCGCCTATACCAGCGATGAAGTGACAAGCACCGATTTCATCCATGATTCTCATTCGAGCATCTTTGACGCAGGCTCCGGCATTGAACTGAATGACCGATTTTTCAAATTGATCAGCTGGTACGATAATGAATGGGGCTATTCCAACCGTTGTGTCGATCTGCTCAAACGGGTCATTGAAAAATAGAGACATTACGGAATTTAAGAAACCCTCATAGCAAATAAAGGTGACCTGGCAGGCAGCCGGACCAACTCATTTCCCTTCCTTGCGCAACGATGTTCCGGCCCAACAAGTTTTATTTTTTGCACAACTCATTTAGAGCGTTTTTTAATTAGGACCTATCCTAAAACCTAGGGAGGTCGGCGCGAGTAGCAATTATGACAGAGGATTAGGAGCGAGATCGGTCAGGTATCCTCTGCGATACCCCTGACCAACTTAAGCAACACCATCCTATGGCACAAAAGCGCTCTCGCTCACTGGGTTGCCCACCCTTTTGGCCCAGGAGCAACAACCGGACCATATCTCAATGCTGTTGAATTAAGCGTAAGATCTTATAGCGAACCTGGGAGATCCACTCGTTTCTCCTGTGACTTTTTTCCTTAAATTAACGATATCGAACGGGTGCGATGACGAGCATCTCACCGTACATTTTGTTCGAGACGAGAAAAGATGAAGAACAGGAATAAGAAATTCGGCTGTTAATTGATGTTGGGAAATTAACGCTGAGTCCCATCCCCCTCCCCCCTCAGGATCTGCCTCATTGGATGGCTACTTTGCATACCGAAATTCTCCGAGAACTTCTGCCTATAAAAAATCGGTTAATCCTCGCGGCCTAAAACAACAAATGCTTGGTGATTCCATCAGAGGCTCTCGTTCTCCAACCCTACTTCGCTCCACCTCTTTTGTTCATATCTTCCTGCCAAATTACGTCAACAGTCGTCGACAGTATTGAGATATGGCCCGGTCGTTGCTTCGCGCCTGGGCAAAAAATTCCTGGCAACAGCATGTATAGTTAATTCAGTATAAAATGATTACAGAATAGGATTTTTGAAGAGAGAGGGAATGGAGCAACGGAGC
>PSRL01000192.1 GCA_003176035.1 Verrucomicrobiota bacterium | reverse complement strand
CGTCATCAAATTGACCATCGAAATATTCAATCCCCCCCAACAGATGCTCTGGTTCCACATTGGGAATGCGTCGAAGGGTTTCCTCCCGAGAGAGCATTTTGGAAGACCCGAGGTTCAACTGACCGGCTAAGGCATCATAGACCTTGAGTCCGATTCCAAAAAAAGGCCCTTCCCACCATTTGTATCGTGGCACAATAAAGGAGAGATGGTGGACAATATGCGGGGCATTTTGATGAAGAAGCCCGCGTTCTTTCAAAGCTTCAAGAACCAGAGGAATATCCCCTTGTTCCAAGTAACGGACGCCGCCATGCACTAGTTTGGTGCTGCGGCTGGAAGTGCCCTTGGCAAAATCTTCAGCTTCTAATAGGACACTTCGAAAGCCTCGCGATTGGGCGTCCACAGCTATTCCCAAACCGGTAGCTCCGCCACCGATAATCAAAAAGTCAGTTTGCGGCGATTCTCTCAACCGTCGCAACATCACCGCTCGCTTCATATTTCCTCCCAGGACTTTGCACGCTCAATGGCTTTTCTCCAACTGCGAAGCTCGGTGGTTCGCTCAGTTGGCTTCATCTGTGGCATAAAAGTTCGTTCTGTCTTTCGAAGTGAAGCAAGGTCTTCCAGGGACCAAACCCCCGCTGCACAGCCAGCCATTAAAGCCGCACCGAGAGAGGTGGTTTCGATGTTTACAGGCCTTTCAACACGAACGTCCAGTAAATCCGCCTGCATTTGCATGAGCAGATCACTTGCACAAGCCCCTCCATCTACCCGGACTGTGGTAATTGCTTTTCCGGAGTCACTTCGCATCGCTGTGAGTAAGTCCGTTACCTGAAAAGCAATTCCTTCCAAAGTCGCACGAGCCAAGTGTGCAGCGGTCGTGGCTCGGGTGATTCCCAGCAGTGCGCCGCGCGCGGTTGGATCCCAATGAGGGGCGCCTAAGCCGGTAAAGGCAGGAACGAGAACCATGCCACCGGTGTCGGGTACCTGCGCCGCCAAAGCGTTGATTTCCGATGCGGAGCGGATGATTTTTAACCCGTCTCTCAGCCACTGGATAGCGGCGCCAGCGACAAAGATACTGCCCTCCAGGGCATAGCGAACGGGGCGACTCCCAATCTTCCATGCAACGGTGGATAACAGATGGGAAGCGCTGCTGACAGGCTCATGCCCCAATGTCATCAACATGAAGCAACCGGTCCCATAGGTGCATTTTACTTGTCCAGGCTCTCTGCAAACCTGCCCAAAAAGGGCAGACTGCTGGTCCCCAATCATTCCATGGATTGGGATTTCAGCTCCAAAGAGTGTTTTTTCAGTGGTGCCCATGTACTCGCTATTGGAGACGATGTTGGGCAAGAGCTGGTGTGGAATTCGAAAGAGATCCAAGAGTTCTTCATCCCATGCTCCGCGTTGCAAATCCATGAGCATGGTCCGAGAGGCATTTCCAATGTCAGTTGCGTGTACCTTTCCGCCGGTGAGTTTGAAAAGCAACCACGAATCAATGGTGCCCGCGGCAAGTTCTCCCCTTTCCGCTCGTTCACGAGCGTTAGGAACTTCGTTGAGAAGCCATTGGAGCTTGCTCGCAGAAAAATACGGATCCAGAAGCAACCCGGTTTTTTTCCGAATCATCTCTTCACCGCCTCGTTCGCGCAAATTACTGAGATTCTGTGCGGTCCGGCGATCTTGCCAAACTATCGCACGATGCAACGGTTTTCCGGTGGTACGATCCCAAAGAACAACGGTCTCTCGCTGATTTGTAATTCCGATTGTAGTCACAGCCCCAGCATGAATTTTCGCACGCTCCAGAACTTCTCGGACAGTGCTGACAACACTTTGCCAAATTTCTTCCGCGTCATGTTCCACCCAGGCGGATTGGGGAAAGTATTGGGGAAATTCCTGCTGCGCCGTGGCAATCGGCGTGCCATGGACGTCATAGCAGACTGCTCTGGAACTCGTTGTTCCTTGATCGATGGAAAGAATAGTACTCATGGGAAAGAATAGGGAGGGTGATCTAATGTATTAAGCTCTGCCGAGAGAATGGAAAAGAAAAGCTGCCAAGACGGCGCCTATTAAGGGGCCGAATACCGGAACCCAAGCGTACCCCCAATCAGCGGATGACCGCCTCCCCACTGGTAAGAGGGCATAGGCTATGCGAGGCCCTAGATCCCGTGCAGGGTTGATAGCGTAACCCGTAGGTCCCCCCAAGGAGAGGCCAATGCCCCAGACGATGAGTGTGACAGGAATGGCGCCAAGTGCGCCCAATTCGATCGGGATAGCGGCTCCTGACAGTGGCCGCTCGAATGCACCTTTGATTTCTAAAATCCCAAAAATCAGGACAAATGTGCCGATGATTTCGCAGATCAAGTTCGAAATGCTATTGCGGATAGCGGGCGCGGTACAAAATACCGCACGTGTGGTATTGCTGTCGGGGGTACCTTTCCAGTGAGGCAAATAAGCAAGATATACTAAAAAGGCTCCCACAAGGGCACCAGCCATTTGAGCGATTATGTAAGGAAAAACAGAGCTCCATGGAAAAACTCCGACGATAGCAAGGCCTAAAGTCACTGCGGGATTCAAGTGCGCCCCGCTATACGATCCCGCTATCAGAACTCCAACGAAAACGGCAATGGCCCAACCAGTCGTAATGACTATCCACCCCCCTCCTTTTCCTTTTGAGTCATTCAGAAGTACATTAGCAACCACTCCATCACCGAGTAAAATCAGGAAAAGGGTTCCCAAAAATTCCGCAATTAGAGGAGACATATTCTGCTTATATCTTTTTCCAAAGGGTTTTGTCTAATTAGAATTCCATTATGCGCTTAAATAGCGAATTATCAATAATACACTTATGCACAACTGGTTTTAAAAAGATTGTTTTCGAGCAATTTTTTCCAATTCCATTTGGAACGCCAAAACATCGTCCTTGGAGGGGCGATAGCCCGCTTGCCGAGGGTTCAACCCTAATCGTCCGGTCTGATCCACATACCATTCGGCTCTCTGACCGTCTGAAAAGGTGACGTCGCCATTCAAAAGGGCACCCGGCTTTTGGAGGGAGCTGATTGTGACGGAAACATGGCCATTTCCTGCCATGGGCGAAAGAGGAGGAGGGAGAATCGTATCTGTGGAAGAAGTGATATCCGGTTCCGGCTCTTCCCTCGTGAGTTTCAGTTCATCTGCGAGAAGTCTGATATCCAGGTATGTCAGGGACAGGCCGAATTCGCTTTTGAGCCGTTTTTGGATGTCGGAAAGGCTGGCTCCCTGTGAGTACCATTGAGTGACCGCTGCAATCTGATTGGATTCGAGATTCATGAAGTTGTGTTTTTGAAAGATTTTCCCACCATTAAATTTTATGAGTTTCCAAAGTACCAGCTTGGAATTAGTGAATGCAAAATGACACGCCACCGCGGAACGCGAGGCGCACAATCAGGATGTAAAAAAAGCTGTATTTTACCCGATTAAGTACAACTAGCATAGCGATTTATACTTGTAGTTGAAGGCGCGCTTCGCTAGGAAGGGCAGCTTTTATGCTCCGCCGTCATCATACCCACCTTCTCCCCCTCCGGCTTCAGTAAATGAATATCGACCCTAAAGCGCACTCTCTTCGGATTTTTGTGGTAGAGAATCACACGGACACACTTCTCGCCTTGCGTCAATATTTGGAAAGTTTAGGACATAAAGTCACAACTGCAAGAACTCTCAAGGAGGCCATTGAGAAAATACCTCGCGAAAATATCAACGTGCTCCTGAGCGATATCGCTCTCTCCGATGGCAGCGGATGGGAGCTGCTGCAAAGAATCACGCTTTCTCCAAATATTTTTGCAGTAGCAATGAGCGGCTTTTGTACGACTGCTGACATCGAACGCAGCTATCAGGTTGGTTTTTGGTATCACCTCATCAAGCCATTCAAGGTAATTGAAATTGACAAAATCCTCGAAGAGGCCGCACGAGCAACGCCATCAAATAAATGACGGGTTTTGAAGAAACGGAGCAAATGCTGCTAGAAATGGTGCAGCACAGGGAAGATTTCCTTTCTCAGGAAATACATACTACGCTTTGCCAAAGTCTTGTAAGTATTTCTCTTCTCGCACAAACGCTTCTCAATGCAAAAAAATTGGACAAGAAAGTGCCGCTTGCCGATTTTAAAAGGCTTTGCGAACTGCTGGATGTCGCCACGGAACAGGCGCTGATTTTCATGCAGCCGCATGCCCTTTCCGTTTGTGCCGACACTCTTCCGCGGGCGTTGCAAATTCTGGCAAAGGCTATGGCTCCGAGAATTTCCTGCCATTTCTCGGGCGCAGGCGAAATAAAAATCCCTAATGCTACTATTGCAAAGATTTTCTACCAGTTTGCTCGCGAATCACTCCACAACCTTGTTTTCCATTGTCAGGCGACGCACGTTTGCATGGCACTTCGAAAGATGCAAACGAGTTTGACGTTGGAAATAAAACATAATGGCGCTTGCGAGACTCAAAATTCCATTCTTACCAACGATGGAATTTTAGTCCGATTTATCAGTTATATGGGATTGCGGTATACTGTGAATTCGTCGAAAGTCACGCTGGTCTATCAGATGCCATAATTGCCTCTTGCGCCGGCCTCCCCTAAGTTTTAGGAGAGATTCTAAAATTCCTCCTCACTATCAATTGGTTTAAGTTTTTTTGCTGTGAGCAATTGCCATACGAAGCAATTCAGCACTTGAACCCAGTTTTAATTTTTGTTTGATATTGCCCCGATGAGCTTCGACTGTCTTTATGCTAATACTAAGCGATTGCGCGATTTCTCCCGTAGTGAAGCCTTCGCCAACTAACCGAAAAATTTCCAATTCGCGGTCACTCAACTGCTCAATACCTTTTTTGCTCTCCGCTCTCTGGTTGAATAGGGAATAAATCAGTCGCTTGGAACACGCGGAACTGAGAAAAATCTCGCCTTTCAACACCGTCCGAATTGCACTTAAAAGCTCAGTTATTGAGGCCCTTTTTGTAATATACCCTTTAGCGCCAGCACGGAGTGCACGTTCGGCATATAGCTCCTCATCGTGCATGGAAAGGATCATTAACCAAATTTGGGGATATTGTGTCCTTAGGCTTTTGACAAGTTCCAAGCCATCCATTCCGGGAAGAGAAATGTCTATCAAGATTAAATTTGGTTTCATTTGCGGAATTTGAACAAAAACGTTCTTGGAATTAGTTGCCTCGCCGCAAACGACGAGGTCGGTCTCTTCAGCAAAAATCCGTTTGAGCCCTTCCCGAAAGAGCCTATGATCGTCAATTAAGAAAATCCGTCCGATATTTGCGGAGGGCACATTTCTTTGCTCAGCGGGAGTTTGTTCCATAGGCAAACTTGGCCGAGGCTACGTCCTTACGCAACAAGATTTTTTTAAAACAAGACCACCTTTTTTGTGCTGTGGGTGATAATGCAACCCAAAGCGTTTAAGAACTCACTTGCCCCATGTCGCAAGCGATTGTCGCTTGCCGGACGTAAAAAAACTGTTGCCCTACCAGCCGCGGACCAACAATTTTTCCTGTTTGCATAATATTAGTTAATAACAATGTGCTAGGCATAGAAAATCTCTATTTTGGAATATAAGCAATAAGCTTATTAAGCAAACCTTAAAAACCTAGCTAAGAAATAGTATCTCTCCCGATTGTGATTCCTCAAACCTCAATATGTGGTTACGTCCCATGAAAAAGAGTCAAAAAAGTCAGTTAGCTCAATTTCGTAATCAGATTGTTCAGTGAGTGAGCTGGAGGAGGTGCGCCGCATTCGCGGGTGCTCCGGCTTCCGAAGGGCGTCTTGCCGCTTGGGGACGCTTGCGTGTTGCGCAGCTTTTTTGCAACGAGAGGAGGATTCAGGAACAGCGGACGAATTTGCTGGCAAGTGGAGAAAGCAGGATCAAGCTCGATGGAGCCGAAGACTGGCGAGAGTGCTGTTTTTTTTCTCAGAAAGAGAAGTTAGCTTTTGCTTTGGCAGAAGCTTTGACGCTTTGTCCCGAATGCCGGAGCAGCCGGATTCTCCTTTGGTACGCACATGATATGTTGGATGAGGCGGAATTTATAGAACTCATGATTGCTATTCACTCGATGAGGAGTGAAATCCTAATCACTTGAAAATTTCAGGGATAAGAGCAGTAAGCAAATCACTTCGTTATCTTTAAAGTTTATCTATAGCTAAACAGTAGTCTAAATGCTGATTTTATTTGTATGCAAAATCGGAAAATTTAGATTTCATGATTTATCAGAAGGTGATATTCGGTAAGGTAAAGGTAACTTTAAATGCCGAGCAAATCTTCCAGTCAGTCTTCAGAGAGAAAGCAGCAGGATTCTCGTTTGCCCATGCTTTCAATTGATGAAAAGGAAGCTGATGATTGCCAGCACCAACGAAAAACAGCGTCAAACACCGTTCGGGTGGTAGGAATTGGCGGATCGGCGGGTGGGTTAACTGCCCTCCAAGCTTTCTTTTCCGCCATACCTCCGGATAGCGGCTTGGCATTTGTGGTTATTTTACATCTTGCACCCGATCACGCAAGTAACTTGGCTGCGATACTTCAACAAGAGAGTGTGATACCGGTTCAGCAAGTAAAAAACGGCACTCAGATAGGAGCTAACAATGTCTATGTGATTCCACCAGCTAAGCATCTTACGCTAAATGGTGATTACTTGCTTTTAACTGAAATGCAAAAATCACGCGAAAAACCCATCGCTATTGACTTTTTTTTTCAGATTCTTGGGGAAACTTATGGTCCAAATGCGGCTGCTATTGTCCTTTCAGGGGCGGGCAGCGATGGCGCCATCGGTTTAAAACGTGTGAAAGAATGTGGTGGTTTGAGCATCGTACAAGAGCCAAACGAAGCGGAATATTCGGAGATGCCCAGTGCGGCAATTGCCACTAACTTTGTGGATTGGATCTCCCCCGTGGCGGAAATGCCGGGGAAACTGATAAAATATTGGGAAAAGGAAAATTCTTCAGCGGAAACGGCAATCGAGCCAACACTGAATTTCGCAACGCCGGAACAGAGCCGACTCTCTAAATCGAAAGCTGTAGAAACGATGTTCCGCATCTTAGGGTTACTGCGTGTAAGGACCGGACATGACTTTACATATTACAAACGAGCGACCGTATTGCGGCGCATCATCCGGCGGCTGCAGATTAACGGACTTCAAACGCTGGAAAGTTACTATGATTTTATTCGCACACACCCTAATGAGCCGGCTGCTCTGCTGAGCAATTTGCTCATCAGCGTTACTAACTTCTACCGTGATTGCGAGGCTTTTAAAGCCTTAGAAGAGGCCCTCCCCTTTCCGTTTCATGGAAAGGGACCCGGAGACAGTGTGCGCGTTTGGGTAGCGGCCTGCGCTACCGGTGAAGAAGCTTACTCGGTGGCCATCTTGCTTCACGAATATGCGCATCAGCTTGAACATCCACCATCCATTCAAATTTTCGCCACCGATTTGGCGGAGCGAGCGATTCAAGTGGCAAGAAAAGGCATTTATCCGGAAACAATTGCGAGGGAAATCGGAGAAGAGAGGTTCCGTCGCTTTTTTTCGGCGGTCCCAAATGGCTACGCCGTCAAACGAGAGATTCGCGAAACAATGCTCTTTGCTGTGCATGATTTATTGAAGGATGCCCCTTTTTCTCGTCTCGATATGATCACATGTCGGAATCTGCTAATTTATTTCAATCGCGATGCACAGATCAGCGCAGCAGAGATCTTTCATTTCGCTCTGCGTCCGGACGGTATTTTATTTCTGGGTCTGTCCGAATCGCTCGATGAAAGTAACAATATGTTTAGTGCGGTAGATAAAAAGCACCGTATTTACCGTCGTCGGCCGGGCCTTCACAGAATTCCTACCATGCTTTCGGAAGCTGGTGCGGTCACGCACGGTCTGCCAGGCTCAATATCTCCTCCTCTTCCTCCTCAGGAGGCACCTCCGGCACAGCATGCACCCCCCCCGCCACCTCTTTCCACCAATTCTCTGCCGCCTAGCTGGCACACCCTCCATTATGAATTTCTTGAAGAATTGGCGCCTCCGTCGGTATTAATTACTGAGGATTATAATGTCGTCCATACTTCTAAAAACGCAGGTCAATATTTGAAATTTCCCGGCGGGACGGTTTCGACGAACCTCTTAAATTTGGTGAGCCAAAATCTGAGACCGGAACTCCGAATGGCGCTTTCTCGGGCGCATGAAACTCAGGCAACGGTAGAGGTATGTGATATTCCACTTGAGGCAAGTTCAAACAACAGACGGATAGATTTCCGTATAGTACCGGCACATTCGAACGACCGTTCGTTGCTGCTGGTGATTTTTCGAGAAAAGGAAATATCCGCCGCGTTGCCTGCTCCCAAAGAGTTTTCGACAGAAACGGCGGAGCCGGTCATCCTGCAGTTGGAACGCGAATTGGCATTTACCCGAGCCCAGTTGCGCAATGTTGTGGAAGAAGCTGATGCCTCTAACGAAGAGCTAAAGGCGGCTAATGAGGAGCTCCAGGCGATGAATGAGGAATTACGCTCCACGGGAGAGGAGCTAGACATGAGCCGGGAAGAACTTCAATCGATTAATGAGGAACTCAATACTCTGAATCAGGAACTGAAAAGCAAAGTGAGCGACTTGAGCCAATCTAATAGCGACTTGCAAAATCTCATGGCAGCCATTCAGATTCCTACAATTTTTCTGGATCGGAGACTCTGCATTCAGCGGTATACCCCCTCCGCTGTTGCGCTCTTTAATCTGATTCCCAGCGACGTTGGGAGGCCCCTTTCTGATCTGGCACCGCGGTTAAGTTATTTTAACTTTTCTCAAGATGCCCGACGAGTTCTGGATGAATTTATCACAATCGAAACAGAGGTCGCACACACGGATGAACGGCACTTTCTGACCCGAATCCTTCCCTACCGCACAACAGACGACCATATTGCCGGCGTGGTCATGACTTTCGTGGATATCACAGGACGCCGAAAGGCCGAACAAAAATTGGAAGAAAGCGAGGCTCGTTTCCGGACCGTGAGCAATGTGGTTCCCGATCTTCTCTATAGTACCGATGTGGACGGGAAATTACTCTGGTGCAATCAACGCTGGCTTTCCTATACTGGAAAAACCCCGCAACAATTGCAGGGTTATGGCTGGATGGATGCGATCTACGACGACGATCGGGAAACAGCTCGTCGTGGCTTCGAGGCCGCCCTAAAAAAAGGTCAGCCTTATCACAGCGAATACAGATTGGTAGGTGCGGATGGAGAGCCTCGCTGGTTTCTGATACGAGCCCAACCTTTAGTAGATGAGGCAGGTAACCCAGAACAATGGATTGGCGCTAAAACCGATATCAACGATTTTAAGCGAACAACGGCTGAACTCGCCGCGTCCAAGGAACGGTTGCGGCTGCTTATTGAAAGCGCTCATGAATTTGCCATTTTCTCTATGGATCTCGAATTGAACATCACATTTTGGAACGCTGGCGCTCAAAAGCTCTTGGGCTACACCGAAAGGGAGATCCTCAATCAAAAAAGTGAGATCATGTTTACAAGCGAGGATCGGGCTGCGGGCATACCCAAACAAGAAACGCAAAAAGTCCTGAGAGGACAAGCGGTAGCATCACATTGGTACCAGCGCAAAGATGGCAGTTGTTTTTGGGCAAGCGGCTCCATGCTGCCTATCAACGATGCAAATGGGAAAATAACCGGATTTGTAAAAATCTTGCGCGATGAAACTCGAGAACGCAAAGCGAAAGAAGAATTGGTGCGAAGTCGTGAGAAATTGGTAGCGGTATTGAAAAAAACGGAACATGCGCGGGAAGAGGCGATTGCCTCCGGTCACTCCAAAGACCGATTTTTAGCAATTCTTAGCCATGAACTTCGAACACCGTTGACTCCAGCACTATTAACTCTTCAGATGCTCAGTCGCGACCCTCATCTATCGGATTCAACTCGAAAACACCTCCTCACCATCCAGCGCAATCTTGAGATCGAGGCCCAAATGATTGATGATCTCCTGGATATTAATCACGTTTCTCAAGGTAAACTTGAGATCCAGCGGCATCCGATTGATCTCCATGAAACGCTAAAGGCAGCGCTTACTATTTCCACAAACGATATTCAGAAAAAAAAGCAGAAACTCGTCGTTAAGCTCGATGCAAAACAACATTCGATCATTGGAGATGGAAGACGTTTGCAACAGGCTTTTTGGAACATTCTGAAAAATGCTTCGAAATTTACACCGAAAAACGGAGCAATAAGCGTTCTTTCATGGAATAGTCCCGGAAAAATTCATATAAAATTTTCCGACTCTGGCATCGGTTTCCCCCCAGAATTTACCGAGCGGATTTTTGATGCTTTTGCGCAGGCAGACGAAACCATAACACGCGAATTTGGCGGATTGGGCCTTGGATTAGCTATTTCCAAAGCAACAATTGATGCCCATGGCGGGTCGCTGCGTGCAGAGAGCGATGGCCCTGGGAAAGGAGCGACTTTTATAATCACCCTGACTTTAAAACCCTTCAAAAAAACGGAACCCTCAACACAATAAAGCGCCAAGAAAGTCCCAAGCAAGACACATGGAATTTACACGCGCTATATTAACCTTATGGAGATGAGGCTATTGCCGAGTAATTTCCAATGGACGAGCCACCATGATTCCAGCGTCTGATTTGAAATGATTTAAATAGTCGCTTAAACGCCTATCCAAGGTAACGCACCGGTAATTTTTTGAAGCGTGGAGGAATCGAAGAACACCTCGTTGATCCCGATAAGCCAATCCGACGTGGGTGGTATAGTCATCAAGATGCTTCGAAACGATACAGATGACGTCACCGGTTTTTAGCTGGGCTTCGGCCGCCGGAACAAAATTTTTTGGCAGGTACCAAATACCGCGGTCAGAAAGTATTTTTTCAATTTTAGCAATGACCGGTATCAATTGCGGATTTGCCCGCAGTTGGCGGCTGCTCCTCCAATAAACCGCCATGTCCCGTACTTGACGATTGATCCGCCGAGCTCCTCGAAGAGAAGGAGTGATTTCCCTGACAAGTCCTCTTTTTTGATTGTCATATAGCCAATCCTCGAGATGGTGAAGGCGAGAGGTGAAGACCCCTGTACATTTTCCTCCACGATAGCGGTCCAATTCAATCATATGGAGGAGATCAGAAGGAGTCGGAACAGGCTGGATATGAAAGGCGCGGGCAGTCCCGAGCGCAATTTCAAAAAAGGTCCAGCAGTCCATGCCAAGCATATTGACGGATGGGGTCTCGATACGGTCATCAAGCTCCAGAGTATAGTTTTTATATGGAGTTCCCAGAAGTGCCATTCCAACTCTGCCCGTACGTTCGCCAAGCGGCAGCTTTGCCCATCCTTCAGTAGCACCGCGCCGAACTAATTCGTTGAACTTAGATTTACCAGCAAAGACGACGTCATCGGGCAGCCTAGCGGCTTTCAGAAGGGTACCTGAAAGAAAAAAAAATGTGGCGATCAGGGCAAGTTGGAGCGAGAATACAGTCTGCATATGGAGGCTCAGAGCCAGTGCTTATTGCGCGTTATAATACCTTCTAAAATGGGACTTACTTTACCCTAGGACTTTCAACTCTGAAAACTTGTTTGTTATTTACATCATAACCTAAGAATTTCAAGCTATAAAATAATTTTATTTTGCTCATTTAGAGATAGTTATAGGACCATTATGGACGAAACACCAAAACCACATTGGGAACCGCCGGAACCACCCTCTCCCCCTTCTTTGGAAGCAGCGGATCATGCTCAGCCTGCGTCTGAAAATGCAACATCACGCTCTCACCCGTCGAGTGGTGGCTACCAGCCTTCGCCCACGGAAAAACAGTGGGCGGTAGGGATGCATTTGATTGCCTTGTGTGGCCTTATGGTGCCTTTTTTAAATATTCTGGCTCCATTAGTCCTGTGGCTTTTTAAGCGTCCTGTAAGCACTTGGCTGGATGACGAAGGCAAACGGGTTTTAAATTTCCAGATTTCCTTTACGATTTATTTTTTGGTCGCCTGTTTGAGTGTATTTATTATCATTGGCTTACTGATAGTTCCGGTCTTGGCCGTTATTTATCTGGCGTTTTTGATAATTGGGGCTATTCGGGCCAGCGAAGGCATAGCCTATCGTTTTCCATTGACCTTTAATTTTCTCAAATAAATTTCTCAGACCTAGGAAGCGAACCATCCTTGGATTTTTAGGGAGAACTTCATTTCCAGGCGCCGGATTTTAATTGCCATCCACCCGAGAAGGTAGTAACTTATTAACTGGATATTGGGGGCGTCAAGGTTTCGACTGTAAGTTGAAAGCCGTGCTCGCATGTCGAGGATGACTCGTTGGCCTCGTTAAAAATCGAGTTCAAAGAATAACTGCTAATACCAGTAGACAAACAGCTTGCTTGGAGAGATCCGAGTTGGCTCTTGCGTTCTAATTAACGCAACGTCTTTTTCCTGACGCCCGCTAGGGAAAAAAGGCGACGACAGCGGACTGGCTGATCTGCGGAGCGACCGCGTAGACAGTAAGAAAATTTTGTGGACGCTTGGGAAGCAGTAGCGCGGCGGTTCGCAGCATGCTTCCGACAATAAAAACCGCATAAACATGTAGAAGGTAAGGTGGACGCTTTTCAGGACACGGGTTCGATTCCCGTCGCCTCCACTGTTTTTTGACATGTCTTTTTAAGTGACTGACAGAGGAAATACTTTCTCTCAACTTGTAGCGTAAGGACCACTTTCTTTGCAATGATCCGCTTCTAAGAGGAACCCCCGAAGGGCGTGGAGGGAATCCTTTTCTTCG
>PSRL01000025.1 GCA_003176035.1 Verrucomicrobiota bacterium | reverse complement strand
CCGCTGCCAGGAAGCTTAGCACTGCCACTTTCTTCGGAACGCGGGCTCCAAGAAGTTACCCACTGGCAAGGCAGACGCATAGATCCCACTGGATTAGTAAGTATCGGAGAGCGAGAACTTGACCTGGGAACCGGAACATGGATTTCAGCTGATCCTCTCGGACACCTTGCAAGCTGGTCATTAACGAATTTTGCTAACAATGACCCGAGTTGGAATAGGCTTCGTGTCGACTGCAACCAAAGCATCCTTGATGCCGAAAATTTGCAACGGGCGCCATGACAAGCTTCTTAAGCCTTCACCCGGGACGATGACGGTGTGTTGCTATTATCTCCCGACAAGCCAATGGCCGGGCCCCCCAATCATCCGCCAACAGTCCTCGCCAACCAGCGGATGCCTAAATCGGAATTGTTTCATCCAAGACATCCTTATGAAAACGAGTAAGGCTCGCGACTCGCGCATGCTATAGAGCTAACCATATAAGGCGACTTTAAATAATCTCAATCATAATTCTTTTGAGAACCTGACGCATTAAAAAGACTTTATTTGCAACCGCCAGCTATTAAAGGAGCTCAGTGAATCTGGTGACGGAAAAATTAAATAGAATCGGTTGAATGTTAATATTTAATGATGTATATTAAGCCAGTTCGATCGAATAGTCCTCGCGGATTCCCTCCGATAGCGATCGTACACCGTTTCTTATTTATTAACCTTCAACTCTGATTCCTTATGAAAGTATCATCTCATCACATTGTGTCACCAACGCTGACGAATCCCCAGAATTGCTCCGGAACTGCTCAACGTACACCACCGTCTACTTCAGGAAAAATCGCTGATCCGACGCTGAAAGAAGCAGCTGAACAGAAAAATTCCCTACAGACTGCCTTGCGAACCCGTTTCCTTCGCTCGGTAAATCAGCGAGATAGTGTTTGGAAACCGCCCGGCAAATGGGTAATGGCCGATAATTGGGAATGGTCAGCACATTGGGAACCGATTCAATTGATTGATCCCTCAGCCGCTTCGCCAGGGCAGCTTGATTCACCTACACTGAGACCAATTACAAACTATCCGGCGCCGCCCATTGGAGACGTTCCACACATCCGAATGAGTGCTGCCCCCATAAACAGCATACGCTTGGACATAATAAATAAGGACACCTCAGTATTCAAGCTTCTGGGAGAAAATATTACTTCTTTGTTCCCGCCAAAATTAAATTTTATAATTTCTGGCACGACGATTTTGGAGAATGATCCATCTCGTACAGGTCAAACAACCGTCGGCATTATTGACATCCTTGACGGAGGACACCTTACTATCAAGGGGCGCTTAGTAAGCACTAAGGTGTACATCCATAACGGCGGCACGCTGACTATTGCGAACCATATTGCTGGTAAGGTAGAAAATTTTGGGACCTTTCATCCCGAGATGCCCATACATAGTGCCGCTGCACCGTCAATTGGTGGTGATTACGTGCAGTCTTCGAGTGCGAAGATGTTGCTCCAATTTCGGAATGCGGATTCGACCTCTTCCAATCCCAACATCGTTTCCGATCGAATTGCGATAACGGAAGAAGCTCAGCTCGATGGAAAGCTAGAGTTGCAATTCGATGACGGAGTCGGGCCACGCAGTGGAGAAGAATTCACTATTTTTACTGCTGCCAACGGAATCTCCGGAAGGTTTAGTTCTGTGGATTCGCAGGGAGGTCCGGTACAGCTCATTTACTCCAATTCCGATGTCAAAGTAAGATTCACGTGATTCTCTCGACTGCAACCAAAGCATTCTTGATGCCGAAAATTTGCAACGAGCGCCATGACAAGCTTCTTAAGCCTTCACCCGGCGTAATGACGGTGTGTTGCTATATCTCCCGACAAGCCAATGGCTGGCCCCCCCAATCATCCGCCGATAGTCCTCGCCAACCAGCGGATATTCGAAACGGTTATTTCACCCAAATATCCTTATGAAAACGAGTCAGGCTCGCGACTTGCGCATGTTATGAGAGGGAAATATAAAACGATTTTTCAAAGGTCTCAAATCGAAATTTTGAGTTATACCGCATTCTTGTTCCAAACCAAAATAGCATCGGCATAAAATAGGAAAAAAGAATCGTTACCAAGTATCGTCACGACCCTAATGACAACCTCACTTGCCTTTATCGATGGAGTAGGAAATAAAACAGATATAAATACGATGCCTTAGGAAGACTGGTCAATTAGTATGCTCTCTAATGTGCTATATTTGAAATCTAATCTATGAGCATCTGGTTAAAAACTCGACTGCCCGCTGCGGAAGCGCCTGTCAGGTCATCTGCGGGAACTCAAGCTTTGACCTTTGCTGAAACCGGAAATTTCCTCATTTCCTTGGAAAACGTAACGAAAGAGTTTCCTGGTGTAAAGGCTCTAGATAATTGTCGGTTCGATCTGATGCATGGGGAGGTCCACGCTCTCGTAGGTGAAAATGGTGCGGGCAAATCAACCCTAGTAAAAATCTTGGCGGGAATGGTTCAGATGGATAGGGGACAAATTCGTATGGAAGGGAGGGTTGTCAAGATTCCGACACCGCGTGCGGCACGAATGTTAGGAGTCAGCATCATTCATCAAGAACTCATCCTAATGAATCACCTAACCGCGGCCCAAAATATTTTTATTGGGCGAGAGCCGCGCCACTGGGGTGTGGTTCTTGACGAGGAAGCTTTGAACAAACGGGCTCAGCATATTTTCGAACGCATGCACTTGGATCTCGACCCATGCACGCCAGTCAGTGAATTGACCGTGGCTAAGCAACAGATGGTGGAAATCGCAAAAGCCCTGTCCTTCGATTCACGAGTTCTCATCATGGATGAGCCAACTGCGGCGCTTAACAGCGTTGAAGTTGAAGATTTATTTCGACTCATCCGCCAACTGCAATCAAGTGGTGTGGGTATTATTTATATTTCCCACAAAATGGACGAACTTCGACAAATTTCAAATCGGATTACGGTCATGCGCGATGGCCAATATGTCGCGACTGTGCCTACTGTGGACACGTCAATAAAAACCATCATCAATATGATGGTGGGCCGTCAGCTAGACAACGATGGACCAACTGTTTTCGATGCTTCGAAAAATGACGTTGTATTTGAAGTGCGCAGATTATGGCGCGGAAAGGTGATCAGAGAAGTAAGTTTCAATTTACGCAAAGGCGAAATCCTTGGACTGGTCGGTCTCATGGGTGCCGGGCGAACTGAGGTTGCACGAGCAGTTTTCGGAGCCGATCCCTTTGACGGTGGCGAAATCTTCTTACGCGGACGCAAGGTGATTATTAGGTCGCCCCGCGATGCAGTAAAAAATGGCATCGGTTATCTTTCGGAAGATCGTAAAAACTGCGGCTTGATTACCGAAATGGATGTGAAGACCAATATTGTCCTCGCCTGCATGAATCGATTTGCGATTGGAGGATTGTTTCTGAATCAAGCGGCCATCCACAATACGGCTCGAAATTTCGTGAGTCAACTCGCCATCAAGACGTCCTCAGTCGCCCGCTTAGCTCGGTCGTTATCGGGTGGCAACCAGCAAAAAATCGTGATTGCTAAATGGCTGCTGCGTGACTGCGATATTTTGTTTTTCGACGAACCAACACGCGGTATCGATGTTGGAACTAAAAGCGAAATTTATAAGCTGCTCGATGCACTGGCGCGACAAGGCAAGGCAATTGTAGTGATTTCATCGGAACTTCCGGAGGTTTTACGTTTGAGTCACCGTATTCTGGTCATGTGCGAGGGGCGGATCACCGGTGAACTCACGGCGTCTGAAGCCTCGCAGGAGAAAATTATGCAGTTGGCTTTCCATCGCGAAAAGCGCCGACCTGAGCCACGTTACGTTTAAACTCGGATGATTATGGAAAATACCAAAAATACTTTATCGTCACAACTAATGCCTCCGTCTGGAGGTATTCGCGGCGTACTCGCCGTTCTCAAAGACAGAATTTTGCGGTCCACACCAGAGAAATTGCTAGCATTTGCCAGTCTGTTGGCTTTGTTGATGTTCTTTAGTTGCGCGTCGCCGAATTTTCTAGGGATCGATAACGTGGTCAGCATCCTACAGTCAACCGCAGTGAATGGGATTTTGGCAATCGCCTGTACCTTTGTAATTATTACGGCCGGAATCGATCTATCGGTTGGTACCCTAATGACTCTGTGCGCCGTCATTGCTGGCGTATTCCTTAGCCTGTGGGAGATACCCCTTTTTGTCGGCATCTTTGCTGCGATTGCTTTTGGCTCATTGTGCGGTTTGATCTCGGGTGTGTTAGTAGCCAAGTTAAAAATTCCCCCTTTCATTGCCACATTAGGAATGATGATGCTTTATAAGGGATTGTCGTTAGTAATTACGGGTGCTAGGCCAATTTACTTCAACAATGCATCAGGATTTTCAGCCATTTCGTTGGACTCATGGATTGGCAATTTATTCCCTAAATTCCCGATTCCGAATGCGGTCGTCATTATGTTTCTTTTGGCGATCGCAGCGCATATCATTCTCAAAAAAACCATTTTTGGTCGCTATATATTCGCATTAGGCAGTAACGAGGAAGCGTTACGCTTGTCTGGAGTCCGCGTCGATTTTTGGAAAATGTCTGTGTATACTTTCGGGGGCGGCATTTGTGGTGTTGCTGGTCTCCTGATCGCCTCTCGGTTGAATTCCGCACAGCCGGCACTTGGACAGGGCTATGAACTTGACGCAATTGCGGCAGCAGTAATCGGTGGTGCCTCCTTAGCGGGCGGTGTTGGTACGATTCTCGGTACGATCCTGGGAGCTTTTATCATGAGCGTCTTGATTAACGGGCTGCGTATCATGTCGGTAGCGCAAGAGTGGCAAACTGTAGTGACGGGCATCGTTATCATTCTGGCGGTCTACGTGGATAACGCACGTCGCCGTCGACAATAGCAATAGAAAGCAACTCAAAATAGCCAAGACGACTTGCGGAAATATGTGGAATGTATGATATTAAAGAGTTTTCGCGGCCATCGCGGGAAATTATTTTTACATACACAAAATGATTAAAAGCAGATTCACCAAGATCATCGTCAGCCTGCTGCTTGCGTTCGGAGTCGTCGCAGGCGCAGCTGCTGACGATATATATATTCCCGTAATTGCGAAAGGCTTCCAGCACCAGTTCTGGCAATCAGTTAAAGCTGGCTCGGAACAGGCTGCGAGAGATTACAAGGTAAGGATTTCATTCGAGGCGCCGGAGACGGAGACGATGATCGATAAGCAGATTGATATTCTCTCCGCTGCGCTGGGTAAAAAGCCAAACGCCATCTGCTTCGCCGCATTAGATTCTCAAGCTGCTCTTCCTTTACTCAAAAAAGCCCAGGCCGCGCGTACTGTTGTTGTAGCTTTCGATTCTGGTGTTGATAGTGATATTCCGGTGACTACGGCTGCGACAGACAATCAGGCGGCGTCGGCTCTAGCTGCCGACAAAATGGCGGAATTAATAGGCAGAGAAGGAGAAGTAGCCATGGTGGCATACGATCAAACTAGCCGCAATAGCATCGACCGGCGTGATGGTTTTGTTGAGCGCATCAAAACAAAACATCCAAAAATCAAAATCGTCACTATTCAGTACGGCGATGGGGACCATTTGAAATCAACGGAAATCACCAAATCTATTCTCCAAGCTTATCCACGTCTGAAGGGCATTTTTGGAACTAATGAGGGTTCCGCTATCGGCGTGCTCAATGGTGTCAGGGAGATGAAGCGCCAGCTTGTGGTAATCGGCTACGATTCGGGCAAACAGCTAAAAGACGCGATTCGTGCTGGTACGATCGCGGGTGCGATCACGCAAAATCCATTCGGCATCGGCTACAAAGCGGTCGAAGCAGCAGTCAAAACAATTCAAGGCGAAAAGTTACCCAAGACTATCGATACTGGATTCTATTGGTATGATAAGAATAACATCGATGATCCTCAGATTTCGGCTACTCTTTATGACTGATCGAGAGGCATTAAATGTAGATCGAGAAATCTACAGAGAACCGCGACTTTCGAGGCGCTCTCAATAGAAAAGTTAAGCTCCTTATTTATCAATTATTGCTCACTGATCCGGACAGTATCTTCCGAGGAATTCTGAGGATGATTAGAATCCTCGTGATTCAAGATCCATTGTTACCTTTTCCGTCTTTGCCAGGAGAAGTTGAAGTTTTATCTTGAGCGGGAGGATTAGCAGGCAGTGGACCGACAGCTGAGACAAGTTGTGCTGTCTTTACTGGAGGCTGTGAAGGGCCCTTTGGCTGATATGCTCTACTCGTGAGTTTCGACATTGAATACTGACCTTTGTTGTTTGGTTTGCTCATTGGCTTCTCCGATGAACTCAATACTACTAATCTCTTCCGCCCGAATATATACTCCATGAGTGTTGGACACAAGTTCGAAAATGTTGTTGCTGTTCGGTTGCGGTTTCATTGCATGAGAAATATAAATATCCCGCTCGTGATAGTCAGAAGAAGCGTAGGAGTTCGCTGACATGTAACCATGAATTTGTCTCCCGCTCTTGAGCGTAACGATAACCCAGTCAGCGCGACGTTGAGCGAAAATGCTATCCCAAGCGCTTGGAATGTTACTATCTAAGAAACTGAGATTCGTTAGCTTTTGCAACCACTTGAGAATCGGACCGTCCTTTGGAATTTTTTTATAGATCACAGGCCAAAGCACACCCATTCCAGCAGGAAGAAAGAAAATTAAAACAATGGCGCCAAGGGAGACCAACAAGGGATGATTTTCATACCAACTATTTTTCCATGCTTCGTAAATTAAGGAAGAAAGCAGCAAATAAATTAAAGAACTACGGGTTAGCAGTCCCAGAGCCAATTTTTCCCACTCCAACCTCTTATCCAAATAGACAAACTGTGATTCGACCGAGCGCCAAATAAAACCCGGCACCAGAAACGTGAGTAGCAGAAGGACAACAAGAAATGTTTCGAACATTGGAAGCGTTTATTATTTCAAAAATTTTGCACATCTTGCATATTAGAACAACATTGTAAGTTCTATATCTTTTCAATCGTTCGGGTAGTTGGAACCGGAGACAAAGCCGTTGGCTGAAGCGAGTGCGCAGTCGCTTTTTTGGAAAGCGTTCATATAGCAGTAATTTAAAGTTAAGCAATACCGTCCATTTTAGGATCGCTTATCTCTTCATAACAAAGAGATGACTCGCAAGACGCTATTGGCTGTTTAAGACTTCTTTGGATTCGACTTTGTGTCAATTCATAGACCAATAAAGCCACTGACATTGCCCCACACCTATAGACTGTTACTGCAACTAAAAAATTTCCTAACCATACACCCCAAAATCTTGACCCTTTGTAATGGGCTATCCTGATCCCTTCAAAATTAAGTATTCCGGCCGAATTATTTGCTAGTTCATGTTCGTTGTCGGCAGTCGTCTCGATCTGATTTATAAATTTTATTGCCAATTCCGTTCCATTTTGCGTTATTGGAATATTCCCGATCCTACTTAAACCAACAGCTTCTGCTGTCTGCGATAATTGCTGTCGGTTGGAGCGAGTGAGCGTCATTTTCATAATATTTTCTTGGATACAAGTTCCGTATCGGAAAGAAGAATCGCTAGCCGATTCCTTTTGTCATAATCGGTGTCTCTTTGGTTAAATAATAGGTTTAACTGAATATGTGAGGGCCATCCCGGCGAGGGCGCAACATTCTGCTGTGTCCGTATCAGCTAGGTGAATCCATCGCGTTCGTTCATGAGGCAAATCTAGCGCAATAAATACATCATGATAAGAAAAGTTTCGAGAAAGATTAATGATTATCCAATTTGGATTACTCAAACCGAGGCAGCTGCTTTGCGCAAAGTCACAACATCTACAATTGCATATTTATTGCGCCGGGAACGGCTGAGGAGCAAAACAGTCAACGGCCGGAAAATGGTTTGCCGTGAGGATGCCATTGCCTTCAGGTCGTCCGTAGGACGCCATAGTAAAAACGTTATGCAGACGGCCCTTGCCGGATTAGATCGTGACGAGTGGATTACTCAACAAGAAGCTGCACGCTTAAGAAATCTCACGATCTATGGGATCAAGGGGGCAATCAGAAAAGGTCGCATTCGGACTCTGAAAAGAAACAATGTGATATTTGTTAGAAAAGAAGACGTTTTGAATTACCAGCCTCGAATCGATTTTCATCCCGAATTTCCGTTGAATAGCGTTCTTCCTTCCGTTGAAGATTGGATTACTGTCGCAGAAGCTGCATCGCTACGAGGCGTTAGCGAATCGATGATCACCAAACATGTGACCAGTCAGCGCATCCGAAGCATCAAAAAGGGGGATACTCGGCTCGTTTATCGAGAGGACATCATTCATTTTAAGGATAAACCTAGGCCAGGTCGTCCGAAGAAAAAGTAGGGAGTGCGTCCACTAATGACCAGGAATGCTCTCCTGATGGAGACTTGCTATAGGTGTCAGGCTGCCGCAGATCAGGGTTTTTGATTTGCTGCCACTGGTTCTCCGTGATTCCGTGTCCACCAGTACTCACTTACTGTCCGAGTTGCTTTATCAAGCCAGGCCGGTGATTCTCCTAGGCGAGTAATATCTACCGCTGCAAAGCATTTGCGCCCTTGAGGGGTAGGATTTCCAAGCGGCTTCAAAAGTTTCTTGGCTACGAGAACCGCGATCTCTTTTTTAGAAAATCCCAACACCCAACCTGTTTCTTTCGCACTCAGACGTGCAGGGAGCCGATACAATGATAGCAATTTTCTCGTTCTTGGACTTTCGCCCCTTCCGAATAGGGAGTTCTCATCATGGTCGAGGGTATGTCAAACAGCTGAGGTTTGGAGATTATGCTGCCTGCGCCACGGCCGCCTGAAAATCAATCAACTTTTGATCTCTTGTATTTTCGTAATACTCAAGGGGCAGAGTGACTCGGTCAGCGTTTCGCGCGTAGGCTCTATGAACTGCTCGGCTACTGTGGCCGAGATGAGCCATCGCTTCTCGTTCTGGCATTCCTGCGGCAGCAGCGCGTTCTGCCCATGCGTAGCGGTAAGAATGCAGGCAGATATCATTAGGAAGACCAGCTCTCCGTCGGCTTCTCCAAAATGCGGTAGATCGCCAATTTTCTTTGAGA
>PSRL01000024.1 GCA_003176035.1 Verrucomicrobiota bacterium | reverse complement strand
CGAAATTTCGTTACCAAATTGCCTCCGGACATTGATGCTTTCTAGCCAAAAGGACTTTTTCAGGGACGACTAAGCTAGCAATCCTTATGATCCCTTCCTAGAACCTCTTCCAAATGCGCATCCCAGCCAGACCAGCCTCAGGTCAACACGATATCGGTCCCCTCTCTTAACGCCATGTCCGCAAAATGATCAACAAATTGCTCGGCCATACGAAACTCTTCTTTTAAGAAAACCGGGATTTCTGCGGGTTTAATTTTCTTTGTGCTGAAACTGTCATTATCTTGAATAATAAATTCATCGCCCTTTAACTTCCGATAGCCGGTCGCTGTATTTTTAACACAACAAAATTGGCGATAACTTTTGTAAGCTGGATGCCAATAAAAGTCCTGCAAAGTACTGCTGAAATCACTCAATTGATAGGGACACATCGAGAAACAATATTGTGGCCACCACTCATCCAAACAAAATTTTTCCAAAATGAACCGATCAGCATTTATGGGGACCTCCTGTTGCGAAGGCCTAAGAGGAATGTTATCAACTGCCGAGCACGGATCTTGGTGAGTATGGCTAGCATCAGCTCGAAGGCGATAAACTCCGCTGACTTCCGAAAAGCGAAAGCCATCTTGAATGGGTACGGGCGTTCTGCTGGTATTTTCGGCCCAGGCAACATCAACGAGATATTTCTTTTCCTCCATCGAAACAATGCCGACCGGATGGGTGCCCACCGGATAATGAACCGCTCGCTCATTAAAGCCCAGACAATGCGCCAAAACGAAGTGCACATCAAATCCCAGAGAACGAAGCAGGTGACAGAATGCACCGTTGAGCTCGAAGCACAGCCCTCCTCGTTTTTCTATCAAAAACTTTCGCATGATGGGTTCCGGCTCCAAACCCATCTTGCGACCTATGACTAAATCGAGGGTGTCCCAGCCAAAGACCTCGGCATGCCTCTTTTGAAGGTTACGCAAAAAATCATAGGAGGGCACATCGACATGATCGATCCCCATGATTTTTAAATAATCGATCATACATTTTTCGCGCTTATTGTTTGCGATGTTTCGAAATCTCTTTTTATCAATTCCCTTCCGGGAGAAGGAGGTTTTTCCCAGTCATCTCACTTGGCTGAGGCAGCCCGAGTAGGAAAAGGAGAGTTGGTGCCACATCGGCTAAGATGCCATTCCCCACCTTAAAATGATCGGCGTCTTTGGATACAAAAATCAGATGAACCAAATTGGTAGTATGCGCTGTATTAGGAGATCCATCCGGATTTCGCATCTGCTCGCAATTGCCGTGATCCGCCGTTACTAGAGCACATCCGCCCAATTTCAGTGTCGCTTCCACGACCTCTTGCACCGCTCGATCAATTGTCTCCACAGCCCGAATTGCTGCCTCAACAACTCCACTGTGGCCCACCATGTCCGGATTTGCAAAATTTAGGATTACCAAGTCATAGTTGGGAAGTGCCTCCACCACCGCCTTGGTCACCTCAGGAGCACTCATCTCCGGTTTCAAATCATATGTGGCAACATCTTTTGGGCTCGGAATGATAGTCCGGTGTTCACCCGGAAATTGTGTTTCCACGCCGCCATTAAAGAAATATGTTACATGAGGATATTTCTCCGTCTCCGCGATTCGCAATTGCCGGAGCCCCGCCTCACTCACTACTTGGCCTAATATTTTATTTAATGTCTGTGGTGGGAAAACAACAGGGCAGTGATAGGTATGGTCGTACTCGGTAAAAGTCACATAGTGGATCGCAGGAAAAACTTCGCGATCAAATCCATTGAAGTCTTTTTGTAAGAAGGCAACACTGAGTTGGCGTGCTCGGTCGGCGCGGAAATTGAAAAAAATTACGACATCTCCATCTCGAATACGCTGTTCATTTGCATGGGAGAAAATGATGGGTTTCAGGAATTCATCGGTGTCCCCCTTTTGATACCGTTTCGATACGGCACTGGATGGAGAATCCTCAGATTTTTCCCCGCGCCCCAAAACTATAGCGTCCCAAGCCAATTTATTTCTCTCCCAGCGCTTGTCACGATCCATCGCATAGTAACGGCCGACGACGGTCGCAATTTTTGCACCGCTGGGCATTAAGGCGTGCGTCAGAGCCGCCAGATAGTGCGCACCTCCGGTAGGAGAGGTGTCCCGTCCGTCGGTAATCGCGTGTATGAGGATATCCGAAACGCCGGCCGCATGAGCGGCATTTGCCAATTCCACCAAATGAGCCTGATGACTGTGCACTCCACCGTCAGAAACGAGCCCTAATAAATGGAGCCTATGCCCACGAGCTTGAACAAAGGCGTCTTGTAAAACGGAGTTTGTCAGGAATTCACCCTGCTGAATGGCTTTATTAATTCGAGTCAAATCCTGGTACACAATGCGACCAGCACCAAGGTTGAGATGACCCACCTCGCTATTGCCCATCTGGCCTTTCGGCAAGCCCACATCCTCCCCGCTGGCCCTCAAAGTTCCCCAGGGGTAGGTGGCATAGAGCAAGTCGTGAAACGGAGTCTTGGCTAACAAAGTGGCGTCTCCATTTTGTTCGGCTTTAGGACGGCCTCCCGAATTAATACCCCAACCATCTCGGATGATCAGCACGCAGGGTTTATGCATATTGGGCGGAAATTGTAAGTCAAAAGTCAGCAGGTTCTGCGCCTCTCGGTGGCTACCTTGTAACTAACGGACTATTTTCGAACCATAAAAACCGTAGTAAACGACGTAAAGATAACAAATGGCCGGTACAAAGAAAGAATGATGGATGGAATAATGATCAGCCGCATATCCCATAATCACGGGCACAATAGCCCCACCAACAATCGCCATAATCAGAAGACTTGATCCTCGGCTCGTCAGATGCCCCAGATCACGAATGCCCAGGGTAAAGATGTTTGGAAACATAATTGAATTGAATAATCCAATGAGCAAAGCCGCCCAAACTCCAGCCCAACCTGATACAAGGTTTGCAAACACACAAAGTATCAGGGCTACAATGGCATTGAAACCGAGAAGCCAGCCCGCATTGATTCTCTGTAGTAAGGCGGACCCGATGAAGCGACCCACCATAGCGCCACCCCAATAATAGCTGACATATGCCGCCGCACTCTGATGGCTGATTCCTACCACGGTAGACATAAAGTTAATCAGATAGCTCCCGATTGAAACTTCAGCTCCCACATAAAGAAAGATTGCGATGCAACCAAGTGATAAATGAGGCACTCGCAAGGCATCCATAAAGGTCCCGCGGTGTTCACGGTCTTCTTCAACGTCGCTCAATTTTGGAAGTTTAAAATTACCAATAATGACCGCGAGAACCAAAAGTGCTGCCGTTAGAATTAAGTAAGGGACTTTCACGGCAGCCGCTTCCGCCATTTTATCCGTCACAATCGCCGTTCCAGCCGCAGCTCCTGCTCCGGCCAAGATCAACCAACCACCAAACTGGGGAGCAATGGTTGTTCCCAGGGAATTAAAAGCTTGGGCCAAATTCAGCCGACTGGAAGCGGTTTCGGGTTTTCCAAGGGCGGCCACAAAGGGATTCGCTGCGACCTGGAGAACCGTAATGCCTGAAGCAAGGACAAAAAGCGCTCCCAGGAAACAGGGATAAGAAATCAGGGATGCAGCCGGGTAGAAGAGCAAGGTTCCAAATGCTGATATGATCAGCCCCGCAACCATTCCGCGCTGGTAGCCTAACCAAGAAACAATTTTGCCTGCGGGCAGCGACGCCACAAAGTAAGCACCAAAAAAGACAAACTGAATGAGCGATGCCTGAACATAATCCAAATTGAAAACCGCTTTTAGGTGAGGAACGAGGATATCGTTTAAACAAGTTAAAAAGCCCCACATGAAGAACAGACCGGTCACAACGGTCAATGCCTTACGTAAGGTTTGCGGAGGAGCAGGAAGAGAGGAATCTGTTTGAGAACCGTTAGCAACACGTTGATCTGAAGACGATAGGGTCATGGGAGAAGTATTTGTTTACTGTGGGCCTGAACACCAAGGCGGGTAAGATGTTACACCTCCTGGCAGTTACTATTTTAAACTCTTGGGAACCTGCCTTAGAACAAGAACCCTCTGGAGGAAGTACTTACTCTAAAACGGCGACCCGCGCCATTCATTTTTTATCCCCGCATAGAACCTGCTTGAAATAAGTAGCTTGCATATACAAAATTTTCCGGAACGGTGTTAGCTGGTTAAAATCAGCCGCAGCCGACTCATTGATGCTGCAAAGCTTTTTTCAAAAAGATATGATCTGCCAGCAGAGTTCAATATCCATGGAGGCTGAACGTCATTCCCTGCTGCTCAACGACCTTTATGAGCTCACCATGGGTTTTGGATATTGGAAAAACCAAATGCATGAGCGGGAGGCACTCTTCCATCTTTTTTTCCGCAAAAATCCATTTGAGGGGAGTTATAGTGTAGCCTGTGGATTAGGAGACGCGATCGAATATCTCCAAAATCTCCACCTCAGCGACCGAGAGTGCGACTACTTGGCAGGCCTAATCGGCCGGGACAAACGTCCTTTATTTGAAAAGGGGTTTTTAACCTATTTGAAAAAAATGCGTTTTTCTTGCGATGTCGATGCGGTCCCGGAAGGCACTATTGTTTTTCCTCACGAACCAATCCTCCGAGTGAGGGGACCCCTCTTACAAGCGCAGCTGATTGAGCCTGTTCTTTTGAATATCATTGATTTTCAGACCTTAATAGCCACAAAGTCCAGCCGGATCCGTACCGCTGCAGGGGGGGATCCTGTGATCGAATTTGGTCTCCGTCGGGCACAGGGTATTGACGGTGCTCTCAGTGCAAGCCGAGCCGCCTATGTGGGCGGCTGTACAGGTACCTCCAATGTTCTCGCCGGCATGCGCTATGGTCTGCCAGTCTTTGGGACACATGCACACAGCTGGGTCATGGCTTTTGATGACGAAAAAAAGTCTTTCGAGGCCTATGCGCAGGCGCAGCCCAACAACTGCATCTTTTTAGTTGATACTTACGATACTCTCAAAGGGGTTCGTAATGCTGTTGAAATCGCAAAAAAATTGCGTCAACAAGGGCATCAAGCGCTCGGGATTCGGTTGGACTCGGGGGATTTGGCTTATCTCAGCGCTGAGGCTCGCAAAATTCTCGATGAAGCTGGCTTGCCAGAAATGGCTATTGTTGCCACAAACGAACTCGATGAGCATATTATTACCAGCCTGAAGAATCAGGGTGCTCAAGTAAATATGTGGGGTATTGGGACAAAACTTGTCACCGCCTATGATCAGCCGGCATTAGGCGGCGTTTATAAACTAGCGGCCCTGAAACAAGAAGACGGCCACTGGAGTCCTCGCCTGAAACTTTCTGAGCAATTATTAAAAGTTTCCACCCCCGGTAGATTACAAGTCCGCCGTTTCGAGCTGGATGGCCAGTTCATTGGAGATATGATTTACGATGAGCTCTCGCCTGAGAGAGACGATAGTATCCTCCGTCACCCAACCGACGTCACAAGAACTAAGCGGATTCCGGAATCCGCAACCGCCAAAGACCTCTTAGTCTCAGTATTCCAAAGAGGCAGAAAAATTTACCCCGACGTCAGTCTTCAGGAAATTCAGCAGCGCGCCGCTGCTCAATTCAAGGAGTTTCATCCCAGCATTCAGCGACTCTTAAATCCTCATGAGTATCCGGTCGGGATGGAATCCAATCTTTATCGAATAAAGACCAACTTAATCCTCAAATTGAGAGAATCCATTACAAGCAGCACCCCGGTTTGTCTCTGATTAAAGCCGGTTGACTATCGCCTGTTCCAAAATATGCTTCCGCAATGGGGTTTTTTCAGCATTTGCTAAACCAGCACACACTGACGAGCTGGGTCTTAATACCTTCAGCCGTCCTTCTTGGAGCTCTGCATGGGCTGGAGCCCGGCCACTCAAAAACATTGATGGCGGCCTTTGTGATCGCCATTCGGGGCACCATAGCACAGGCGGCTCTTTTGGGAATTTGCGCAGCGCTTTCCCATTCGCTAATCATTTGGCTGCTGGCGGCGCTCGCTCTAAACTTTGGTCCTCAATGGGATACACAATCAACTGAGCCCTATTTCCAATTTGCTTCCGCCGCTATCATCCTAGGTTTGGCCCTCTGGATGTTCTGCCGCACCAGGCGTGAACAACTCGCGGCACCAGCCCATGGCTGCCACCACCATCATCACGGCGAAGAAAACCAAAAAAGCGGCTTCTCCGATCATGGCCACGAAGATTCTCACGCACGCGCACATGCCAAAGACATTGCACGACGTTTTCAAAATCGCAGCGTAACCACAGGACAGATCGTATTATTTGGGTTGAGTGGCGGCCTTCTCCCCTGCCCGGCCGCTTTAACAGTGCTTCTCATTTGCCTCCAACTTAAGAAATTCACTTTAGGATTTTTACTAGTTCTGTGCTTTAGCATCGGATTGGCTCTCGTCATGGTGGGTATCGGCGTTGCCACGGCTTGGGGAGTTCGACATGCCTCTCAAAAAATTCGAAATTTTTCGACCTTGGCTCAAAAAGCGCCCTACCTTTCCAGTGCCATTTTAAGCTGTTTAGCAATTTATTTGGCGTTTCAGGGGTGGCACCATCTTCATTAGGCGTGCGAACATTAGGAACATTTGCGAATTGCCTGGCACCTCTTCCAAAACCTAGGGAGGCCGGCAACCACATGGCAATTTCTTGCAAGATGTCACCGGTTGGTGAATAACTATTCCAGTGGAGCAAGATCTTTCGCAATCTTTACAACCCATGCTGATCGAGGTGGAAACACACCCCGTATTTGCAAGGATACAGACCATAAAGCACTTGCACGTGTTCATGGAACACCATGTTTTTGCAGTATGGGACTTTATGTCCCTCTTAAAATTTCTGCAAAACACTCTTGCTCCCTCCACGTGGCCTTGGATTCCGCCGCTCCACGGAAATTTAGTGCGTCTCATTAATGAGATTGTTCTAGGGGAAGAATGCGACCTGTTGCCCCCTTCCTCGGACAATGCTTCCCCCCCGCGATGCCCTCCCTCTTATGCCAGTCATTTCGATCTCTATTTGAGGGCCATGGAGGAGGCGGGAGCAGACACTCGCCCGATCTTAACGTTTATCAAACGACTGAAAAAAGACGGCTTGGCCGCCGCCCTCACCGAACCCTCCGTGCCGGAAGCTTCTCGTCTTTTTATGAAGGACACCTTTGCGCTATTGGAATCTCGGGAACCGCATAGGGTTGCCGCAGCTTTTGCCTTCGGACGCGAAAACGCCATTCCGAGGATGTTTCATTCTTTATTAGAAAAATTTGGGATCAGCGCGGAGGGGGCACCTATTTTTCATTATTATCTCCAACGCCATATGGAACTTGATGGAGAAGAGCATGGGCCGGCAGCTCTTCGCCTTGTGACTACGCTATGCGAAGGCAAGCCGGTCAAAGCCGAGGAGGCGCAGGCATCTGCACGGCACGCTTTACTGAGCCGCCGCCAGCTCTGGGAAAATATATCCGGCCTACTATAGTACCTCTGAAACAGGGCTGAAAAGCATCCGGCGCCTGCATTGCGCACTCGTCGAGTGCGCAAGGCGGATCGACTTAGGACCTCTCCCAAAACCTAGGAAGACCGGATCAGTTATGCGAGTGAGTTCCAGCGAAAAAGCCTTTTTTTTCGCTGGGCCAAAATCACCGGCTTTGCACCCGTCAAATCAGTCGCTCCAATAGCTCAAGAAGCCACCAATGATTCTTTTAACAGACCGTTGCGTACATGTTGAGCTGCACGAACAAGATTTTGCAATGCGGGCGTCACTTCTTCCCAGCGTCTGGTTTTTAATCCGCAATCGGGGTTGACCCAGATTTTATCGGCCGACAAGCCGTTGACTGCCTTTCGCAAAAGCTTTTCCATGAATTCTACGGTTGGAACGGCCGGGCTGTGCACATCATAGATGCCGAGACCGATATCATTGATATAGTCAACAAAGAACTCTATTAATTCCATCTCGGAACGTGAAGCTTCGATGGAGATGACATCCGCATCCATTGCTTTAATCGCATCAATAATATCCGGGAATTCCGAATAGCACATATGTGTATGAATTTGCGTTCCATCCGAGACACCCGTGAAGCATGCTTGGAAAGATCGCACGGCCCATGCCAAATACGCTGCCGCATCGGCCCGTCTCAATGGAAGGCCTTCGCGAAGTGCGGGTTCGTCAATTTGGATGACGCTGATTCCATTTTTTTCGAGTTCGAGGACTTCTTCACGTAAAGCATATGCAATCTGCATAGCCGTTTCGCTATGTGGCTGATCGTCTCGAACAAAGCTCCACTGAATCATTGTAATTGGGCCCGTGAGCATTCCCTTTACCGGAAACTTTGTGAGCGACTGCGCATAGGTGCTCCAGCGAACGGTCATGGGATGAGGACGCCAGACGTCGCCAAAGATAATAGGTGGCTTCACACAGCGAGTTCCATAGCTTTGGACCCAACCATTAGCTGTAAAGGCAAATCCTTCCAGCTGCTCACCAAAATATTCCACCATGTCATTGCGTTCAAATTCACCGTGTACAAACACATCAAGCCCTACCCGCTCCTGAAGAGCAATTGCCGTGGCGATTTCTTGTTCAATATAACGCTCATACACCACGGAGTTGATTTGGCCCTTCTTATAGCCAGCACGTACGCTTCTTAACTCGGGAGTTTGCGGGAACGAACCAATCGTGGTTACCGGCAAAACCGGCAATCCAAGTTTTTCTCGCTGAACAGTTTTGCGGACTTCAAACGGCGATTGACGCCCCAAAGGCAAGGTTTGCAACTTTGCAAGCTCTTGGCGGAGTTCTTCCCTTCGGCTCCGGGCACTGACCTTCCGGGATTGCAAAGCAATTTCATTCCGGTGTAATACGCTCAAATCTCCATTGCCAACGGCAAGACGCGCGAGATTTTGGATTTCATCCAACTTTTCTTCCGCAAACGCTAACCAAGCGTAAAGGTCCCTCGCTAGTTTCCCTTCTTGTCGCAATGAAATGGGAACGTGCAATAATGAACAGGAAGGTGCCAGGAACAAACGCTCCGCATCAATTGCTCGCAGGGTATGTTCGATACGGTCCAAGGCGGGGGCAAAATCCGTCTTCCAGATATTCCGTCCGTTGACTATGCCAAGCGAGAGATTCATGGACTTAGGCAAAGCCTCAATCCAAGCAGGGAGTTCCGCCCCCCCACGAACGCAATCCAAGTGCACCGCTTGCACAGGTAAAGAGGCAACAACTGGCAAATTTTCTCTCAGTTCTCCAAAATATGTAGCGAGCAACAATTTTAATCCGGGAGCTGCCCCCGTCAGCTTTTGATAGGTGGGTAAAAATAACCCCCTGATGTTTTCAGGAAGGTCCTGTACCAAAATGGGCTCGTCAATTTGCACCCATTCGGCTCCCTTTTGGGCCAATTGAGAAAGGAGCTCCTCATAAATCGGCAATATGGAGTTGAGATGCTCAAAACGATCAAAGCGGTCTTTGGATTTCCCCAACGCAAGATAAGTCAACGGCCCAAGCAACACGGGCTTTGTACGGATCCCCGCTTGCAATGCCTCGCCGAATTCCTGCACAGGCTTGGTATCGGCCAACCGGAATGTGCTATGGCGAGAAAACTCCGGAACAATGTAATGGTAGTTGGTATCAAACCATTTCTTCATTTCGCAAGGCACCATATCGCTCTGCTGCCCCCCACGAGCTAACTGGAACCGCTGCTCCAAAGTCACAGTCTCGGATGCCCACTGAAACCTTTCGGGCAAATTGCCAAGGATACAGGTCATATCCAAGACCTGGTCATAAAGACTAAAGTCATTGGAGGGAACGAGATCGATGCCCAATGTCGCCTGGGAACGCCAGTTTTCAACTCTCAGTCGGTGGGCCGTCTTTAAAAGTTCGGATTCTTCTACCCGGCCAGCCCAGTATCCCTCCACAGCCTTTTTGAGTTCGCGATTGGCCCCAATCCGGGGAAAGCCAAGGTTATGGGTCAAAATTTTCATATAAAGTTATACGCATATCTTAATCTATTCTGACAATAAAAATGTTGCCCTAATTTTTTTTCTCCTCCTGGGGCCTTTCCGTGAATTCGGTTTCCCCTTTTCGCTTGTAAATTTCATTGGCATTAAAGAGCGGCTTTTCTTGAAGCGGAAGTGGTTCTCCTTTCCTATCCAGTTCTGAGAAAAAGCAACTTTCAAAACCAGTGTGACAAGCGCCTCCCGCCTGATCCACATGAAAGAGGAGAGTATCTCCATCACAATCCACAAACCAACGAACAATCCGCTGGGTATGGCCGCTCATTTCCCCTTTGTACCAAAGACGTCTCCGAGAACGGCTCCAGTAATGCATCATCCCCGTTTTGAGAGAGATCTCTATCGCCTCTCGGTTCATCCAAGCCATCATGAGAACACGACCACAGGGATTTTCTGGCGTCGGGTTTTGCTGTATGATGGCCGGTATTAATCCGTCCGCATTAAAATTGAAATTAAAATTCATGCGTGCTTGAGTGAGCCTAACATGAAATCTGGAGTCAAGATGAGTCAATCTCAAGAGTCTTCCCAGACTTCATTATCTCAGTTGTTACCAACACCGTTCTATGCCACGAAGGCGCCGGAAACTATAAAACTTGCTGTAAAAGATCTCGTTACATTTGTCCCCTTGGATTGGATGCGAGAAAAATTTTCGGAGCGTTCGGACCCAGTGGAGCTTCTTTGCGCCGAGATTTTACAGTCTCATATCCCACGAATTTCGGTAGCCCAATTAAAAAATCTCTTGCCGCACGGGCTCGAAATTCCTGCGGAGATCGCCCCCGCCACTAAGGTGCTGCTCCCGACTGCCCGGGTCGCACTCGCCTACCAGTTGATCATCGAAAAAACCGCGGTCGCCTCAAGGTCGTTGGGCCACCATTCCTCCAATCCGCTATCCGAGGCGGGCTCGGAGGAGCGTCAAACCTCCCGGCCTCGAAGGAAAAGGCGTTTTTTTCGCATTTTAAAATGGATTGGCAACCAACTCGGTTGGAGTCACAAAAAACTCGAAAACGATAAACCCCCACGCGATCGGCT
>PSRL01000092.1 GCA_003176035.1 Verrucomicrobiota bacterium | reverse complement strand
GGCTAGGGAGGGAATCGAACCCCCGACACGAGGATTTTCAGTCCTCTGCTCTACCGACTGAGCTACCTAGCCGCAACATCGGTCCTGGAAAGAAAGAGTGTATTGTAGATTCTCAATAGGATGCAAGACTGGCGTTTTAAAATTACGGCTGCGTGAGCGAATCTAGGCCGACTTTCAGCGACAAAAAAACTAAGATCGCCTGGTCCAGTGTGATCGGCCCCGTAGAATCAAAGATCATGACATTGCCTTGAATCTTCTGGATGGCAACAATAGGCTGTAAATGCTTACCCACAGATTCTGCGGGCGGTAGCTTTGAGACGGCAATTTGCTGCATTGCGTCCGGTTTCATTGCCGCGCCAAAAATGATTATGGGGCGCAGGAGAGCGTAAATTCGCTCAAAGACCTCTCTGGTGTTAATAAAAGCGAAAAAGACGTTTTGAGCGTGATAACGTCTGAGCGCGGATGCGAAGATGGGAGAATTTGCCAGGGTTGCCGAAGTCTCTGTCAAAGAGAGGGTGCTTTCCACATCGGTGCCCGTTAAGCCTGCGAAAAGAAGGTTCTTCCGGAAAGCTACCGTAGGCACAATTAATGGAGGTTCGGACGATTCGAGCTGATAGAGAGCGACACTAGGGAGCCTGGGATTTGAAGAAAGCGGCTTCAGCCCCATTTGATCCAGCCATCTGATAGCTTGCGAGCGATCCTGGATTTCGGTCACTAAAATCGTAGGCGGACGAAGTCGCGTCGACGGCCAGGACCAGAAAAGCGCCGCTTCAGACCCAAAAATTTGATCCAAACTTTTCATCGAGAGACGCTTTTCTGCCAAAAAAGCAAAAAATTTGTCTGACAATAGCGACATTTCAAAAAATGGAAATCCTTGTTTTGCCACTTCCAGATATCCAACCGTTGTTGGCTGAGTAAATCTCATCGCAATATGCCGAAGAGGAGGAATTTTCGGTGGATTCCTTAAGACCACCGCACCACTGTCCCGGAAATTCTCGCCTTCGAATTTTGACGTAATTGCAAATGCACCTATTCCTTGTAACTGCCTCACTTGTTCAGGATTAGGGACGCATCCCATGCTGGCTCCGATCGCTAGCAACGCATTCAAAACGGCCTTTGAAGCAATAAAAACTTTCAGATCCGGCCTTTTAGGAAGCTGAGCCATGACTTTGAGATAATCAGCGTTCTCTCTCAACGAGGGAGTACGAATTTTTCCTGCGGCCCGATCTAAAGTCCGTTGCAATACTGACAAGTCATTGGAGATGAGTACCCATCTGCCGTGCATCGCGGAATGAAGAATGCTATTTCGATAGACTATTGTTTCAATGGAATCGCCGTTGTAAGGACTGGAAGAACGGGATAAAACTGGAACGCCGTGCGCAATCTTGTTTCGTAAGAACTCCAATGCCTCATTCGCTTTCTTGTAACTTCCCAGAAATTGAAAGCCTAAAAGAACCTGCGCCCCTTGAGGGGACAGCTGGGTGATTGCCAAAAACATTGTCTTTGGTTTTACAGCAAGGATGTCCGGCCCCAAATTGCGACCCGCCCGAAGGGGCGGCGGGAGTGAACTATTTATAAACTCTTTGACATCAGTTTCTCCTATAATTTTTGCCAGGCGGGTGTGCGGCCAGCGAAAAGCTGTCTGAATAAGATTTGGGGTGCAAGCAAAGGCAAGAGTATCAGCGGAGAGTAGTTTTGTGGGGTCTGAAATGCCCAAAGACCGAACGAATTTGAAAAGCAGTAAAAGAGGTATGGCTGCGAAAATGGCCAGAATCAAGAAAACCAAAAATGTCTTTTTCATGTGAGAGTCCCTGCAGATTCAGTGGAAGAATGGTTTCATAGAAATCTTCGACCGCAAGGTATTTTAGGATGACCAAAAACACCGATTGGTTTTCAATGGAAAAGGAGCCAAAGAAAGACATTCGTTTGAGCGGAGTATTGCACCATGAAGTCAAGCCAATTAGTCTGGGGGTGTTTGCATGATTGTCGTTGAAAAATTAACAAAGTGTTACGCGGGAACCACAGCGGTGGACGCTATTAGTTTCCATGTAAACAAGGGGGATATCGTGGGCTTTCTCGGTCCGAATGGAGCCGGCAAATCGACTACAATGCGGATGCTTGCCAGCTACCTTCCCCCCACGTCGGGGTCCGCTACAGTAGCCGGATACGACATTTTTCGAGATTCGCTAAAAGCCCGGGAACACATTGGTTATATGCCGGAATGCGTTCCAATTTACCAAGATATGCGAGTGCAAGAATATTTAAAGTATCGCGCTGAACTCAAAGGGGTCCGCGGACGAAGAATGAAAGAACGCCTCAATGACGTCTACGAACTCTGTGGTTTGTGCGAAGTACAAAAAAAACTGATTTCAGCCCTTTCAAAGGGATTTCGTCAACGGGTGGGGCTGGCTGACGTCTTACTGCATGAGCCGGATTTACTTATATTAGATGAACCTACTATTGGATTGGACCCCAATCAGATTCGGCAAATGCGGGAATTGATTCGAAAATTAGGTTATCATCATACCATTTTACTTTCGACGCATATTTTAGCCGAAGTGGAAATGACTTGTAATCGTGTGATCATTATTAACCATGGGAAAATTGAAGTAGTCGACACACCGCAAAATCTTCGGGCAAGGATGCAAATTTCGGGACATGTTTATTTAGATATTCGACACAACAACCCACGGGAGGTGGCCGCTCTCCTCAAGACGATCCCAGGCATAATTTCCATAGACTTTCAGCAGAATGGCGAATGGTGTGAATTTCGTTTGCAGACCACTCACGACCCGCGAGAAGCCATTTTTGAAATGGCCTTAAAATATCGTTGGCCTCTTCGAGAACTCAGGCGATCTCAAGTGTCTTTGGAGGATATTTTTGCCGACATCACTCATGCGGAAGAAATTTAGTGGCTTATGAACGGTTTTGAATTTACATCCGATAGGTTTGAAAGGCGATGATCCGAAGATTCCGCACTCTGCTCTGTCATGAAATCGGCCAGTATTTATGGTCGCCACTGACTTATGTGATCCTGTTTTTTTACTTGTTGCTCACAGGTTTTATTTTTCACGCGGCCCTCACTGTCCTGAATGCTAGTCCCAGTCAATATAGTTTGGTTGAAGCTTTTTTCAGCACAGTTTTTTTCTGGTTTGGTTTTATTTTGATTTTTCCACTCATTACGATGCGACTGTTTTCTGAGGAGTATCGATTAGGGACGATTGAGACTTTGATGACAGCACCTGTTCGAAGTGGGGAGGTGGTTCTTTCAAAATTTTTCGCAGCATTTTTTTTCTATATTATCCTCTGGGCGCCGAGCCTTTTATATTTTGTGATATTTGAGCTCAAAACCGGAGCGCATGCCGCTAGTGCGGTGGGCACTTATCTTGGTGGCTATGGAATCCTTCTTTTGATCGGGATGTTCTATATTTCAATTGGATGTTTAGCTTCGGCATCAACAAGTAGCCAACTAGTGGCGGCAGCAGTGTCTTTTTCGCTGATCACTATCCTATTTTTTATGGGGCTATTAAGTTTAGCGCTGAATGTAAATCCCTTTCTTCGGGACCTTACGGAGTACCTTTCTGCCATTGAACACATGATGGAATTTTCTCAGGGGCTGTTCGATTCCCGTCCCATTGTCTTTTATTTGAGTATGACGGTACTGACGCTTTATCTGACCTTTCAAGTTTTTCAGTATCGACGGTGGAGAAACTAAACCGCTTTTATTAAAAAGCCGCATTGATGCCGAAAAAAATAATTCGTGACTCCATACCTAGAAATGCAATTCGGATGGGCCTTTGTGTTCAGGTTCTTCTGATACTGCTGATCCTATCCGCAATTAACTATATTTCCTTTAACTATTACTGGAGAGCGGATTTTTCCCGAAACCATAGATTTTCTCTCGCGGATCAAACCAAGCGAGCCTTACAAAGCCTAAATCAGCGAGCCAAAATTTATGTGGTAACTTCGCCGACCACCCGTGCAACAGAATCCAGTCTTTATCAGGATCTCAGAAATCTCCTCAAGGAACTTCAACTAACGGCCAAGGGAAATCTTTCCGTGGAATTTGTCGACCCCACGCGAGACCCGATTCGAGCTCGAACACTGCAAACGAGGCTCAAATATGGAGATAATGAAAATCTGGTAATCTTAGAATATAATGGGGAGAGCCAATTTGTGAAAATGGCCGAATTTGGAAGCTTCGATTTTAGCCCTGTCTCCGCTGGCCGTCCTCCCCGATTAGTGGCATTTCGCGGAGAGCAAATCTTGACGGATGCGATTATTTCTCTATTAAGCCCTGGTCGGCATAAGGTCTTCTTCTTGGTAGACGATGGTGAACCGGAAGTGAGCGGCCCAAATTCACAGCTTTCAACAGTGGTAGACTACGCCGCAAGGCAAAATGTTGCTATTGAGCCCCTGCGTTTGGGAGCTTTGAATGCCATACCCGCTGAGGCTGATGCGGTTGTCATTGTCGCCCCTCGATTTGATGTCTCAGCTGAGAACATCGAAAAACTGCGGAAGTACTGGGACCAGGGTGGAAATTTAATGGTGCTTCTCGATCCGACTATACGAACCCCGGTTCTGAATAAGTTCATTTCTTCCTTGGGGATCCTTCCTGAAGACGACCGGGTGATCCGTTCGGTCCCAGCAGGATTTAAGACAAATATCGACCGGGCGGTCCGCGGTCGATTTCTTCCCAAAGCCGAGCCAAGTAAACGACTGATTGGTGCCACCGCCTACTTTCCTGGCAATACTCAATCTCTGACACTTCAGCCTCAAACCTCAGCAACCAACCATCTCCAGTTGCGTCCCATAGTTCAAGCGGAAGAGGGCTTTTGGGGAGAGCGCGATTATAATCGAAACTTTGAAAATGGCCTGCAATACGATGCCACAAGAGATATCGGGTATCCGGTCGTTATCGCGGCCTCGGCAGAAAGGGATGGTCTCAAAGACGAGCGAGTGGATGTTCAGTCCGCCAAATTAGTCGTCGTAGGAAACAGCGAGTTCGCAATGAATCGCTGGTTGGGCGGGACTAATGCCACGGCCGCTAACTTGGATTTTATCTTGGGCTGTTTGAATTGGCTGATCGATCGAGGCAATCTGGCCTCCATTGTCCCAAAGTCCCCGACGTATTTTTATCTCAACCTGACCAATGCTCAGTTGAGAGAGGTCGCTTTTAATACTATCGTAGCCATACCGGGAGCAGTGGCCTTCATCGGGCTCCTTGTCTGGTTAAGGCGAAGAAAATGAATCGTTACATCACCGCAATACTATTTCTTGTAGCGATCGCTTGTGGAGTCTCTATTTTCTTTCTTCAACCCTGGTTGCAGAAACCTCGAAGCGAGGAGGTTTGTGAAAATTTTTTACTTTCACTGGACCCCGAAAAGATCCGATCAATTCAGATTCACAATGGTGATGACGTGATTCGGATAGAACGGCGCGGCTCAAACTGGCAAGTGGCTTCCAAAATGCAGGATCGGGCTTCTCCGGAAATAGTCGCCCAAATTCTCCAGGCCGCAAAAAGTTTAAGAGTATATGATAAAATCAGCGCCGGGGAATTTAAAAAAGAATTGGATATCGGAGCATTCGGATTAAAATGGCCAAGGCAGTCTCTCAGCTTAGCAGGGGATCAGAAGGCGGAAATATGGTTTGGCAATGATGCTGCGATCAGGGGGCGGATTTATGCGCGAAAACAGAATTCCAAAACAGTCTACGTCATCTCTGATCAGCTCCAGACTTTGATTTCGCGCCCTTTCAATGTTTTTCGTGACCGACAACTCACACAGTGGATGCCCGATCAGATTCGCAGCTTTGTCATCCGGCGGAACGGAAACGAATTAGAGGTTCAACAAACGGGAAATCGTTGGAGAATGACACGGCCTTTGGAGGCCCGCGTTAATACTCAAAAAGTCTATCAATTTTTGGACACCCTACTGACTTCTCCCATTTTGGAATTCGTTGATGATGAAAGCGGAGATCTTGAGAAGTTTGGAATCGATGATCAAGCGGTCTCGATCACTTTCGACCCGGATACTGGAGAGCCCCCCGCCATTCTCCGCCTCGGATCACCCGTTGCTGATGAACAGGGAGGAGGATACTACGCTCAATTTAGTGCGCGTGGATCGGTCATACGCCTGCCAAGTTCCGTCGCGCAATTGCTGGAAATAAATCCGGGGGACTTGCGGGAACGCAGTCTTTTTCAGCTTCATCCCGATATTCTAGACCGGATCGTCATCCGTTCCGGCGGTCACGCGCTGACTTTAAGCCGCAACGAGGAAGGATGGATCGGCCGCCAAGGGAATCAGGAATTCTCAGTTTCTAATGAGCGAATCCAGCAGTTCCTTTCTCTATTTGAAAAACAGGATATTAAAAAATTTTTAACGGCACCGGAAAATATTGCCGCTGATTACGGTTTGGCGCCGCCGCACCTCTCGATTGAATTTTATTCTGTTCTCTCGGAAAATACACCCGAGGCCTCGGCGGGACCTCATCAGATTGGATCGGTGTTGTTTTCGGCCGCTTCACAGGACGGAGTTGTCTATGCGCAAAGTTCAGATTCCCCAGAGATACTAGTTGTAGACCCTTCTATTCTTTCCCTCATATCGATCGAGCCTTCAAATTGGAAACAGAGCGAAACACCTCTAAAATGATCTCGCATTGGGTAGAGACTTGGTTCCGCCTCCCAAGGGAGCGGGCTTGCCTGGCAGCCTCTGGAGCTCTTTCTTGCATTACTGATAAAGCGATGTTAGGTAAAAAAGAACCTTGTTGGTAAAGCGGTTTTTTCTCTCTGGCAGCCGCCGGACGCCTATAGCGAAACCCCTATAAAATGATCACAAATTTGGAGGGTATTTTTTTCTTCGGGCTCGGCGCAAAAGCGAGGCCATATCCATCATATGGACTTGGTTTTGCAACAACGGCCATGGGAAAAAGACCCACAAAGTTGCTATCATTTTATAGGCGTTTCGCTATAATGGTCAGTTACAAAAATGCCGGACTCTTATAATATAACGACTAGGCGAACGACTCTTAAATAGCGTTACTAATGAGGTAAGCCAGGAGGGCAAGCAGAACGTTTTAAAGTCATGACTCATACGGAAATCCGATCTTCTTTTCTCAATTTTTTTGCATCTAAGGAGCATTCGATTGTTCCCTCCGCGAGCCTTTTACCGGATTCACCCAATTTGCTTTTTACCAACGCTGGCATGAATCAATTTGTGCCAATCTTTTTAGGAGAACGGAAACCCGATGTTGACCATTGGCCTGGTGCCCAACCGGGAGCTCCTACTCGCGCCGCCGATACGCAAAAATGTATTCGAGCCGGCGGCAAACACAATGACCTTGAGGATGTCGGATGGGATACGTACCACCAGACATTTTTTGAAATGCTTGGCAATTGGAGCTTTGGGGATTATTTTAAAAAGGAAGCCATCGAGTGGGCTTGGGAGTTATTAGTCGGCCACTGGCAATTTCCTCCGGATCGACTCTATGCGACTTTCTATCAGCCGGCCCCGGGAGAGCCGAGCGAAAGAGACGATGAAGCCCGGGACCAATGGATACATCTTTTTCAAGCCGCCGGACTGGATCCGGCCATCCACGTGCGCAATGGCGGAAAAAAGGATAATTTTTGGATGATGGGAGAGACCGGGCCCTGTGGCCCTTGTAGCGAGCTTCATATGGATCTGACCCCGAGAGGCGACTCGCTGGGACAGCTTGTAAATGTGGGCGATCCGCGGTGCATCGAAATTTGGAATCTGGTCTTCATTCAGTTTAATGCGAATCCGGATGGTAGTTTCTCGCCATTGCCAGCCCGTCATGTCGATACGGGCATGGGTTTTGAGCGCATTGCTTCAATCATGCAAGGAACGTGCGGTTTTACAGACTTTTCAAAGCCAGTCTCAAATTATGAAACGGATATTTTTCACCCTCTGCTGTACCGCATTGCGGAATTGAGTGGCAAAAAATACACTTCGACCATGCCAAAACTGGGGGAAAATCAGCCTCAGCAACAAGTGGACGTAGCCTTTCGAGTCATAGCGGACCACATTAGAACCCTTGCTTTTGCTATCGCCGACGGCATTTTGCCAGGAAACAATGACCGCAATTACGTTCTTCGCCGTATTCTGCGTCGCGCCGTCCGGTATGGACGTATTTTGGGGTTCCATGAACCATTTTTTTACAAGCTAGTGCCAGTGGTATCCCAAATCATGGGGCCTGTCTTTCCAGAATTGATTGCCCGAGAAGCTCGGATAAAAGAGGTGATTGCAATGGAAGAGGAGTCCTTTAACAGGACACTGGACAACGGCTTGCGTATTTTTAATGAAATTA
>PSRL01000107.1 GCA_003176035.1 Verrucomicrobiota bacterium | reverse complement strand
TTTTACTGTCAAAATACCCGCACACATGGATGTTTAATAGCTTAAACGCTTCTTTCAGACTCAACTATTTAGTTGATACATTCTCTAAGCGCCACAATCGTCACAATTTGTAAAGGTAACACAAATAAACCGAAAATCGAATTGCCAGCGGCTCCAGTGCCAGCGGCTCCAGTTTTATTTCGGTTGCGCCGTCAAAAAAAGAGGCGGTGGAAAATCGCGTGCCAGCTTCACCGGAACCGCGCGGGTATCCTGAAGCTCGCCATTGTAATAGATCCCAATGACATAGCCAAAAAATGTATTTGGATTGGCGGACGCCAGTGGCCCAGAATACAAGACGTCGAGGATCTGCGGGTTTCCATTGCCCCACTCTACAGGAGGGGTGAGCCATTCGGAACGAATAGCCGCGTCTGTCAACACAATTTCGCCATCACTGGTCTTTTCGTAAAAGTAAACGTGAATTTTAATATTTTGGACGTCCACCGATGAGCCGGGGCGAGCTTTCATGGCTACCCGCAGGATGCGACCCGTTGGTTTTCCATCCCTCAACTTGCATTCAATGATGCCCAGCGTGGAACCCGGCTGGAGTCCGATATCACCTCGATTTTTCAAACCGGCGGAAAGGTCAGCCGGTTTGGAAAGGTTATCCGCCAGGAGCGTATTAATATGATTCTGAATTTCTGCTCGTAAGTCGGCAGGCAAATGGGGCAGGGATTGCAAATTTTTCAATAGAGTGAGCGCTTTTGCAGTTTGGCCTGAGGTTTGCATCATAATTGCCCGATGAAGAGCGAGCTTGGCAGTATCATTTCCCTCCTGAGCCAACAACGAAGACCCCTTTGTTGTTGAAAAAATGGGGGACTCCTTTTTCAGCATTTTCCAATCAGAAAATGTATTTGCTAAATCCGGTGCCAACTTCCAGCCCGCAGCAAAAACTTCGATCAGGATGAAGAATCCGATAGTCGCCATTGCCCTGGAATACGTTCGCTGCCTCACGCCTTGAGAGGGACTCGAAAAGTGCTTCGATTGTCGCGTGGACATCTGGGAATTGACAGCCATTACAGAAACGGCTCAGTAGGATGCACGAACAATTTGATTCCGTTCATCCACCAATATTACCGAAGGTTTATGGCGAGCAGCCTCTTCTTTTTCAAGTTGAGCGAAGGACATGATGGTCAGTCGATCTCCAATTTCTCCAAGACGGGCGGTAGCGCCATTCAATTCAATGCAACCTTTGCCTGCAGGGCCATAGATCACGTACGTTTCAAATCGATGCCCATTGTTCATGTTGCTGATGAGAATCCTTTCATAAGGAAGCAAATAAACCCTCTCGGCCAAGTCGGCCGAAATGGTCAAACTCCCTTCGTAATCCAACGAGGCCCCAGTCACTGTGGCGCGATGAATTTTAGATTTTAACAAACTGATCCACATAGAGAATTAACCCTCCTTATAAAATTAGAGCATTTGTTAATTAAATTATTACAACCGGCACCGGGTCCGGCGGCTGTCGAACTTGGGTTAGAAGGCCGATCCCCCATGGCAATTCCTTGCAACATGCAACTCGTTAGTTAATAAACGCCCTGGTTTTAGATTGAGAATTAATGAGAGTAGCAAACTTTGACCTGCTTTACAATTCTTCCGGAACGCGCATAGAAAATTCCTTTAAACAGCGTACATGGAACATGTTAACGTATCTTTATCTGATCTCTGATCTTTCCCTAGAGCATTTATTAACTAAATAATTACCTGTTGCAAAAAATTGCCGCGGGGTTGCCGGCCTTTTTGTCCCAGGCTTTGTCGCCCCAACCGATCCGTATCCTCAAGATATGGCCGGTTGTTGCTTTCGCGCTTGGGCCAAAAAATTTCTGGCAACAACATGTGATTATTCAATTGAAAAACGCTCTGGAACCTCTCCCAAGGTTTGGAGCATCAATTGTTAGCAGTCCCTTTTCATGTCCGTTGGCTTTGTTTTTTAAAGCCCACGGGAAAATCTCGCCGAAAAATTGGTGGGTACGACCGTATCAAAAATCCAGCAAGAATCAGGCCTACTCCCAGCGGTATCAGAAACAGGGAAAAAAACTGTCCTCGCGACATTCCCGCAACAAGAGGGGCGTCAGGTTCGCGGACAAATTCAACGCAGAATCGAAAGAATGCATAGAAGATACAGAACAAGCCGCTGAGGATACCATTGGGCCATCGAACATGAGTTCTAAAGAACCAGAGTAAAAGAAAGAGAAGTACGCCTTCCAAAAGAGCTTCGTAAATTTGAGAGGGATGTCTCGGCGTTAAGGACTGGGCTAAGAGGTGTTGCAAGGCGGGAGAAGTTGGCACGTGGGCAATCAGGATTTCCAAGACACCGAAATCCGGCCTAATTTGGGAGGCTTGCTCAAGAATTGGGCCGGCCCTATTGGGGTCAATGAAATAGAGCTCGCGTGGAAATTGTACGGCCCAAGGAAGGGAAGTCGCCCTTCCAAAGAGTTCACCATTAATAAAATTTGCGCACCGTCCAAAGAAGAGCCCTATGGGAGCAACGACGGCAAGATTATCGACGGTATTGAGCCAGGAGATCCTGTGTTTGCGTGCATATATGAGAGTTGCTACGCAGAGGCCAATCATTCCCCCATGACTAGCCATGCCTCCTTGCCAAATTTCGAAAAAGCTCAAGGGGTGATCCAAAAATGCACGCGTGTCGTATAACAGCATATAACCGAGGCGGCCGCCAATGAGGGTTCCAAGGACCACCCACCAGAGCATAAAATCAGCAACTTGTGACGGCTGCATCTCCGAGTATCCTCGTTTAACAAGCAATCGATAGAGCCAATAGCCACAGAGAAATCCGAGCACATAGGCAAGGCCGTAGTAACGGATCCCAATATTCGAGCCGAACTGGATGAGAAATGGACTTAAATGATGAAGGTAATAGGCAAGGAGCGGCATTACAGGTCTTTTTCTGGTTGTTAAACCGTCAATCAACGGTTGCGAATCCTAGGACAATGTACTTTTAAGAGGGCTCTGAGGAGCCCCAAACATACCTCGTCAAGAGAACTTTTAAGGTAGCGGTGAGGGGCACCGCAAGCAAGGCTCCCATGAATCCACCCAGTACAATACTCCATCCTAAGACGGAAACAATTACCACAAAGGGATGCAAACCTACGGAGTCCCCCACGATACGAGGGGCGATAAACATGCTTTCGAGCTGGTTCGTCACAAAGAAGATGAGCGTCACGATCAGCGGATGCCAGGGATCCCCAAACTGCACAATCGAGATGAGAAATGCCGGCACCCAGCAAATGACAATACCGATGTAAGGGATCATGGCTATGATTCCCGTCATCAAGCCAATTAAAACGGCAAAATCCAATCCTACCAGAAGCAGGAAAAAGCCGATTAAAGCTCCGTCGATTAGGCTCACAATGAGTTGGCCTCTAAAAAAGTTAATCAGATATTGATTAATTTCAGTGAGCACTGCGGCAACCTCGCTTTTTAATGGCGAATTCCATAAAGGGAGATAGTTCATCCACCGCGATCTGATTGCCGGTCCATCCACGAGAAAGAAAAATAAAAAAATCGGAACCAGGACTAAGCTCAGAATAAGCGCCAGTATTCCGAATACTCCACCCGCGCTATTTTTCAGAAAATTGCCTATAGCGGCAATCACGTTCGGGAACAATTGTTCCAGCCACAGAAGCATGTCATTTACCACGCCAGACGCATAAGCTGCAAAGGGATCGGGCCGGCTTCCTTCAGTGATCTGGGATTTATACAAAAAGGAAAGCTCCTGAAGCTTCTGCATCTGAAGGATTCCTTCGTTGACGAGTTCCTTGATTCGATTGGCGTATACCGGAAACTGCTGAATAAATTCACTGCCTTGACGATACGCAGGTGGAGCTACCCAAACAAAAATAGAAATCAGTACCAAGACAACGGTTAAAAAAATCAGGATCGCAGCCCATGCCCGAGACAGTCCGCTTTGGCAAAGCCATTCCATCACAGGTGCCAAAAGATAAGCTAGGATGCCCGCAATGGCGAGGGGAAGCAAAAGTACCTGGAGATAGACCACCAATTTACTTAATAAAAATATGCCGGAAGCCAGCGCGCCAGCTAAGACTAAGACTGCCAATGTCGTCAAAGCAGCCCACCAGGTCTTGCGCTGAAAAATTGAGGGTTCCATGTAATCCTTGCTGGTCTAGTTGCTTGGTCTCTACAAAGTAAGCGAACTTTAATTACCATTTGCCCCTCAGGGCTACGAACTATTTTTTTTCCGAATGGAAACACGCTTGAAACGATTCTTTTCAGGAGGACTACTGGTAATAAGATCCGGGTCATCCATGAATGCATTGTGAACCAAACGCCGATCGTAGGAGTTGAGGGGATCCGTTTGCAGAGGTCTGCCTGTCCTTCGAACGCCCTCCGCCAATTGTTTGATTTTATGAATGAAAGCGTCGTCTCGCATAGCGCGATGGTGTTCAACGTCCACTATCACCCGTTCGGCGCAGCGATCCCGGGCTTGGAGGAGGCAGTTCACCAGGAACTGGAGGTCCTCCAGAATTTCCCCCCGTCGGCCAATTAGCCGGTCCGCGTCGTGAGTCAATACCTGTAAGACTAGATGTCCATCTCGGTACTGTTCATCAATTGTGCAGGGGAATCCCAAATAACCCAAAATTGTGTCAAGAACCTCGGCAGGTGTTTGGCTCATCGATAAATTTTAGAGCAAGGAATGCCCGGGTTCCAGGAGAAATAGGAGCTTGGTCCAAAACCATTTAAAGAAGCCAATTTGGATGAGTACGCCAGGCCGAATCCGCTTGCATCGGCATCCGTCTTTTCCGAGCTATCGCAATAGCGTTAGGCAGCGAGACCTTACTGGAACCTCTCTCCCAAAACCTAGGAAGAGCTTTTAAAAATTTAGCCTTTTCGCTTTATTTTTCCAGCCATGCGCCGTTCAACGGCGCCCTTTTTCTCCAGTTTTGGCAATGGCTGATTTCTAGTCAAATAGAGTTGGACGATGGAGAAGAGGTTCTGAGTTGTCCAATAAAGCGCCAATCCACTCGCATAGTTATAGCAAAATGCGAGAAAAATGACCGGCATAAAATAAAAAATCCTCTGCTGTACGGCATCGCCACTTTTCGGTGTGATTGCCATTTGCCAGACCATTGTACCAGCCATAATAATCGGTAAGAGATTGATGGGCATCCCGACGATATGCGCAATGGTGTCCGGCTGTGAGAGGTCATGAATCCAGAGGAAGGAACTGTCGCGCAGTTCAATAGAGGTCCCCAACATGGAATAAAATCCAAAGAATATAGGGATTTGAATCAGCATGGGAAAGCACCCGCCAAAGGGATTGACGCCATATTCCCGATACAACTTCATCATTTCCTCATTCATTTTCTGCGGGTCATCCCGATACTTTTCCCGCAGCTCTGTCATCTTAGGGGTCAGCAGCGACATTCGGCGCATCGCCTGAGTCGCCTTATTTTGTAGAGGCCAGAGGCATAGCTTAATGATCAGTGTGAGAGCGATGATGGCCCAAGCGTAATTTCCAAACCACCCATGAAGTTTGTTCATTCCCCAAAGCAGCCCTTCACTGACAACTTTAAAGGGGCCATACTTCAGAAGACTGTCCTGTCCTTTACCAAGGGCTTGCAAGCGATGCAGCTCCTTGGGTCCCGAATAGAGCAGGAATGAGTGGGTAACAGTTTGGCCTGGGGCTATATTGAAACCGGCCAGCTCCATGCCACCTAAGATGCCATCTATTTTAGGGGTGTCGGATATCCGGGTTCGGACTGCCCAAATGCCGCTTCCGGCAGCGTTCAGAGAATTCAAAATGGTGCAAAAGTATTGGCTACTCACAGAGGCCCAGGCGAGAGGTGAGGTGCTCTGTTTATAAATTAAAGCCGGCGCACGTGTTTCTATTCCCAAAAGAGGGATTCGAGATCCATCGAACCAGTTTACGTCAATTGCGTTCGCTTTGCTGCCGGTGGACCAATCAAATTGGGTGTAAGTTGAGAGATCGGTGTGATGCAGCGCCACCGCCCCTCCGACGCCCACCCAATAGGAAGGCCAAGACACGGTGACTAAGGTTGGGTTGCGAAAAGAGATCTCCAGCTGCACTTGATACTGATCAACCGGTGCTTGGGAAGCAGGAACTATGAAGCGTTTGGTAATTTGGATACCGTTATCCATAGTTCTCGTAAAAACCGCCGTCTGTGTGGCGGCATCTGTCGTCATGCGAAAACCATCCAAAGGATCATTGGGATCCATTCCTATGGCACCGATTGGAAATTTGACGTCATTATTCAGACTAACAGGCATTCCATTT